>JAEETF010000062.1 GCA_016290195.1 Bacilli bacterium
AAATCTTTCTAAAAGTTGATTTTTAACTAAATTAAGCATTTCTTCAAGTTCCTCATAGAAACCTTTCATATCAGCTTTTTCTCTTTCTTTTAAACAAATACCATGTTTAATACCTATTCTAACTAAGTTAATAGATGTAAATGAAAGATTACCACGACCACCAGTTGTTTGATTATCTGGATCTGTGATATCAGACATAACTCTTGTACGACATCCCATATAACCAACTTCTGTTCTAAAATCACCTGGTTTATAGAATGATTTATTAAATGGTGCATCCAAGAATGAGAAGTTTGGAAATAATCTCTTAGCAGATACACGGCAAGCTAATTTAAATAAATCATAGTTTTTATCTTCTTTATTATAGTTAACTCCTTCTTTTACTTTGAAGATAGATACTGGGAAAATAGGTGTTTCGCCTCTTCCTAATCCTTCTTCAGTTGCAAGTAAGAAGTTTTCTGTTACCATTCTACCTTCTGGAGATACATCTGTACCAAAGTTAATTGAAGAAAATGGTACTTGTGCACCAGCACGAGAATGCATAGTGTTTAAATTATGAACAAATGCTTCCATTGCTTGAAAAGTTGTTCTATTTGTTTTAGCAATTGCTTTTTCATATGATTTATGGAATGCATCTTTTAATTTTTTACTATCTTTGCAATATGCATAAAATGGTTTAAAATCAAATTCAATACTTTCTAATTTATCAATATCTTTAGCGATTTTATCCATATTAACAAATGAAAGCATATCCATATAATCAAGTAAATCATATATTTGTTGTTTAAATAATTTTTTAAATGTTTTTAGTACACCTGGAGCCATATAATAATCAAATGCTGGAATACTTTGACCACCATGTTGATCATTTTGGTTAGATTGTACAGCTATAGCAGCAAGAGCTGAATAACTCATAATATCTTGAGGTGCTCTTAAATGTCCATGACCAGTTGAAAATCCATTTTTGAATAATCTATCAAGTTCAATTTGCATACATGTTGTTGTACCCATTGGTAAGAAATCCATATCATGAATATGAATTGCTCCACTATCATGTGCTTCACTAAATTTTGGTTTCATTAAATAAGTTTTTGCGAATTCTTTAGAAACAGTTGAACCATATTGAAGCATTGTACCCATGGCAGTATCACCATCAACATTAGCATTTTCTCTCTTGTTGTCATCTTCATTAGCTGATTTAAGTCCAAGTCCTTCAATAGTTTTTAAAAATTTATGTAATTTCTTTTCTTCAGAAAATAACATACGTGATTGATTACGTCTTTCACGATAACTAGAAAATTCATTATAGATATCTTCATATCCTTTTTTCTTTAATGATTCTTCAATTAAATCTTGAATTTGTTCTATTTTAATCTTATCTTGATTTTTAAAGTCATTTTCAATACGACTTATTACTTCTTTATATACAATCTGAATATCTTTTTCAGTATATTTTTTTTCTTCATCATCGCCATTTTTTATAATAGCATTATCAAATCCTTTTTTGATAGCTAAAGCAATTTTAGAACCATCAAAATCTACTTTTTTGCCATTTCTCTTAATAACTGTTAAAGTAGAAACTTTATCAAGTAAATCATTCATTTTTATTTCTCCTACCTTCTACTATTTACAATTTAATTGTATATCTTCTATATAACTTAGTCAATATTTTTTTTGGTTTTTTTAGTTTTTTTAAAAAATTATTTTTTTGATTTTTTGATTTTTTTACCTTTTTTCTTTTACATACAACTGTTCGCATTTATTGCTATTTTTGCTCGTTTTACGTGTCTTTTACACATTTTACAAAAATGTTTATTTTTTTATTTTCTTCTATTTTTTTAAGTTTTTGATTTTCTGATTTTTTTATTTTTTTATTTTTTTGATTTTTTTAAAATTAAAAAAAGGCATTAAGCCTTTATTTATATAATATATTATTTAATTATAGATCCATCTAAACTCCAAGTTTTTACTTCATCAATTTTTACATCTACAATTTTACCTATATTTTTTTCATCTCCTTGAACATTTACAAGTTTCATTGTATCAGTATATCCCATTAAAGTACCATTATTTTTTTCACTATAGCCTTCTATTAATACTTTAACAATTTTACCAAGATATGAATCATTATTTTCTTTAGAATATTTATTAATTAAATCATTTAATTTATATAATCTACTTTCTTTTTCAGAAAGAGGTACATCATCTTTCATTTTAGCAGCTGGTGTACCAATACGAGGTGAATAAATAAAAGTAAATGCAGAATCATACTTACACTTATTTACTACATCAATTGTTTCATTAAAATCTTCTTCAGTTTCACCTGGAAAACCTACAATAATATCAGTTGTAAGAGCACAATTAGGTATTTTAGTTTTAATTTTATCTACTAATTCTAAATAACTTTCCTTAGTATATCTTCTCCCCATAAGTTTAAGTATTTTATCAGATCCACTTTGTAGTGGTAAATGAATATATGGCATAATATTATCATATTTACCTATTACTTCAATCATTCTATCATTAAAATCCCATGGATGACTAGTAACAAATCTTAAACGATTTATTCCTGTTTTAGCTACATCTTCAAGTAAATTTGCCATATCGTAATCCATTTTTAAATCACGACCATAGGCATTAACATTTTGACCAAGTAATGTTACTTCTTGATAACCATCTTTTACTAATTTTTCAACTTCATAAATAATACTTTTAGGCATACGACTTCTTTGTTTTCCTCTTGTATACGGTACTATACAATAAGTACAAAATTTATCACAGCCATACATAATATTTACCCAAGCCTTATATTTACTTTCTCTTTTAACAGGAATATTTTCAACTATATTTCCTTCAATGCTTAATACTTCAATTTCTTTTTTATTATTTGAAATAACATTATTTAATAATTCTGGTAAACGATGCAAATTATGAGTACCAAATATTAAATCTACATATTTATATTTGTTCATTATTTCTTCTACAACGCTTTCTTCTTGAGCCATACAACCACAAATACCAATAATTATATTTTTACTTTCTTTAATATGGCCAAGTCTTCCAAGCATCCCAAAAGCTTTATTATGAGCATTTTCTCTTATTGCACAAGTATTTAAAATAACTAAATCAGCAACTTCATAATCCTCAGCTTTTTTAAATCCCATTTCTTCAAGCATTGCACAAATATTTTCACTATCATGTTCATTCATTTGACAACCATAAGTTTTAACAAAATAACTTTTACCATTACCTATATTTTTCAAATTATTATCAAAATTAAATTCTTCAAAACTAACACAAATATTACTTCTTTTATGAGCTTCATTTAAATTTGGCATTTTCATTTTATCACACCATTTCTACTACTAAATAATAACATATAATAGTATTTAAAGCAAGAAAAAAGAAGGTTATTCACCTTCATTAACTTTTTCCATACCCATTGTAAATTGTGAAACTAAATCATTGAATTTAGATAAATTTGCAGCAAGTTCACTCTTATCACTATCATATTTAATACGATCAAGAGCTAATTGTCTTTTATCTTCATCAAGTGCTTCACGTTCAGCACGAAGTTTATTTTCCATTTCTTCTAAAGTAGCTTTTTTAGCATCAAATTCACGCATATTAGCTTCCTTATCAGCAATAATCTTATTATATTCTTCTTTCTTAGTTGTTTCAAAAGCGGCCTTAGCTTCTTCTAAATTTTGTTGCAATGTTTTCAATTTTTCAATTTCAGCTTCAACATCATTTTTTCTTTGTTTAAGTTTTTGATAAACTTCATCTTTATATTTATTTAATTTAGCATAATCAGCAGTCTTCTTAGCTTCATGTTCTTCTACAGCTTTAGCAAGAATTGCTTCTTTTTCATCTAACTTTTTTCTAAATTCAACATTTTTTTGGAAGATGCTAGTAGCTTCCTTAACATTATTGTTGGCAACTTGAAAAATATCATTAATACTATCTGATTCAGTATCATTCTTTTTTTCTTCTTCTTTAATAGAAGGTTCTGGAATGATATCTGCTAATATTTCTGGTTCTTCAATAACAGGTAAATCATCTTTATTAGCATCAAATTCTATAGCATTATTATTCTTTTTCTTTTTTGTTTCCTTAACTTCTTCCATAAATGTTCCTCCTAATTATTATTGTTAGGTAATTGTTCAAATCCTGAATTAAATTGCGATACAAGTTCTTTGAAACGAGCACAACTTTGTGATAAATTCTTTTCTTCCAAATCCATCTTCTTATGTTCAAGTTCTTTATAACGTGCAAATTGTTCTTGTTGTACTTGTAAATCTTTTTTACTTGCATTAAGATTTTCTTCAGCTAATTTTTTATCAACTTCAAATTGTTCAATATCACGTCTTAATTTTTCTCTTTCAGTTTCTATTTGTCTTAAATCAATACCCTTTTGTTCTTCAAAATTAGCTTTTTCTGATTCAAATTTTTCTCTTTCTAATTTTAAAGATTCTTCTAATAAAGCAAATTCTTTTTGTTTTGCTTCAACATCCTCATGAAATTTAGTTTCTTCACCATGTAAACGAGCTCTCTTAGATTCAATAAATACAGATGCTTGATTCTTTTCATTTTCAATAGCACGTTTTTGAACTTCAACAAAATTTCTAAATTCTTCTTTTTCTTTTTCAAATTTTTCTTTAAAATCAGTAAGTAATTGTTCATCTTTATTTAATGTACTTTTCTTTTCCATCAAATCAGTAATGAAGTTATTTGCTCCAACTACATCACTATATAAGCTATCAAATAGAACATCAAAATTTGACAAAACATAACTATTATCTAAATTTTTCTTATTATCTAATGTTGGTATTTCAAATGATACTTCACCTTTATTAGCTAGTGAGTTATCTTCAATTTTTGTATCAATGGAATTATTTTCTGGTTCAATATTAGTAACTGGTGCAGCAATTTCTTCTGGTTCAGCATACATAACATTATTAAATGCTGGCTTTTCTGCATTTACAGCAGGAGCTGCCTCATAAGTATATACTGGTTCTGGATTAACTGGAGCTACAGAATCATTTACAGGTTTTGCTTCTTCAATTACTACTCCATCATCTTCTACATCATCAATTTGAACAGGCGTAAAATTTTGAACATTTCCTTCATTTGCATCAACATCAAGGCCAGTAAAATCCATATTAACTAAATCATCATCATAAAAATCATCTGATGGTTGGCTATTTACATCAAACATTGCATTAGGATTTTTTTCCATTTCCATTACATCAACATTTCCATTATTCATAACACATTCCCCTTTACTCTTTAGCATGACTACTGTACATACTATATCACACTATCATACTAGCATTATAACACACTTTTTTTATTTGTAAAAGTATTTTTAATTAATTTTGTATTTTTTTATTTCAATAACTCAGCAACTGGCCCATAAGTCAAGCGATATCCATCAATAATTCCATATTTATTTATTGCTTCAATATGTTTTTTAGTTGGATATCCTTTATGATTTTTAAATCCATATTCTGGATGTTTTTCATCTTCTTCATACATCATACGATCTCTGGTTACTTTAGCAAGAACACTTGCTGCTGCAATACTAATGCTTTTAGCATCACCTTTAATAATTGCTTCACAAGGAATTTTTAAATCAGGTAATGGCATTGCATCAGTAAGTACATATTCTGGATTTACTTTATTAGATAATTCTTTAATTGCCAACATCATTGCTTTTCTGGAAGCTTCATATATATTGATTTCATCAATTTCTTTAGCTGAGACTATACCAATACCATATGCAAGTGAATTTTCTTTGATATAATCAAAATATTTTTCACGCCTCTTTTCAGTTAATTGTTTAGAATCAGTTAAACCTTCTAATTTAAAATTATCTGGTAAAGCACATGCAGCAGCAACTACCGGTCCAAATAATGGTCCTCTACCTGCTTCATCAGTCCCCACAATTATTTTATAGCCATCTTTATATAATCTTTTTTCATTCTCATATAAATCATAATTAGTTTTCATCTATAACTTCTCCTATACAATATGGATATTCTATTTTATTTATTTTTATCATTAAATTACGCTTATCACCTATATATTTTGCTTTAACAAGTAAATAATTACCGGTATGACCAATTACATATTCATCATTTCTAACTTCTACTATTACTTCCTCTACTTTATTAATAAATTTACTCATATATTCTTCTTCTAAAGTTTGTGATAATCTAATCATTTTGCGAACACGTTCTTTTTTAATTTCTTCTGGTATTTGATTATCTAAATTACAAGCAACTGTACCACTACGTTTAGAATATGGAAAAACATGTATTTTAGCAAATTTCATTTTAGTTGCAAAATCCATTGTTTCTTCAAAATCAGAATCAGTTTCACCTGGAAAACCTACAATAATATCAGTTGTAATAGCAATATCATTTCTGATTTTTCTTATTTTTTCTAGTTTTTTCGCAAAATATTTAGTATCATATTTTCTATTCATAAGTTTTAAAATCTTATCAGTTCCAGATTGAAGAGGAATATGAAGATGACTCACTAATATTTTATTATTTTCTAATATTGAAAGCACATCATCATTTAATTCGGTAATTTCAATTGATGATATTCTAAGTCTTTTAAGACCTTTTATTTCTAAAATTTCTTTTAATAAATTAGCTAATTTATAATTTTCATTATCTTCACCATAATGTCCCGTATGAATACCAGTTAAAACAATTTCGGAATGACCATTTGTTATTAATGAATTAATTTCAGATAATATATCTTCTCTATTTCTACTTCTAATACCACCCCTAGAATAAGGAATAATACAGAATGAACAAAAGTTATTACAGCCATCTTGAATTTTTACAAAAGCTCTAGTTTTATCAAAATTATTTAGTTTCATCGTTTCAAACTTAGTATTACTAATATCTTGTATATCTATAATTTGTTTTTTATTCTTTTTATATTCATTTATATAATCAATTATTTTACTTTTACCATAATTACCAAGAATAATACTTACACCATTAATTTTTAATATATCTTCTTTATATACTTGTGATGCACAACCACAAACAATAATTATTGCATTTTTATTATGACTTGTAGCATGTCTAATCATTTTTAATGATTTATTATTAGCTGTATTAGTAACTGTACAAGTATTAATAATAATGATATCTGCATTATCATCATCTATTTTTTCATAACCATTATTTTGCATTATATCATCAATAACATTAGATTCATATGTATTTACTTTACATCCAAGTGTAATAATCTTATATTTCATTTTACCTCCAAAAAATAAGCCCATAAGGCTTATTCCAAATTTTTTCTAAATTCTTTTAATGCATTTAAGAAATCTTCATCTTGATGAGCTTCTTCAGATATCTTTTTCATATTAAGTGTTTGTTCTAGTTCAAGTTTATTATAATTTTTAGCTGGTGCTTTAAATTCTTTCATATTTTGAACTGTTGGATATTGCATTTTAATATTTTGTACACCATATATTGGTGAAATAAACTCTGTTGCCTTAAATTTATTCTTTGGTTTTTCATTAATTTCTTCATAATTACCAGTTTTTAATGCTTCTACAAATTCTTCTTTCATATTTAATTTTGACTTAATATCATCTTTTTTCTCTTCTTCTATCATAGTTGGAATTATATTAAGTTCTTCTTCAGCATCAATTGTTTCAATATTAGATATTTCAACTGAATTAATTGGATCAAGTTTTAAAGCTTCATCTAAAATATTAGTTTCATCTATGCTTACTGGCATTATAGAATTTGGCATATCTTCTTCAATCATATTTAAGTGTTCTAATGAAGTACTTGTATTTTCATCTTCAATCATATTCAAACGATCAAGTGAAGTACTAGTAGCATCTTCCTCTTCAATCATGTTTAAATGGTCAAGTGCAATACTTGCGTCTACATCAATAGTAGTAATATCATCTTTCTTACTATTAACTAATTCTTGATAGCTAATAACAGATTTTTCTTCTTGTTCTTGTTCAAACTTTTCAACAACTTCGCTTGCTTTAGCATCTATATCTTGCTGCATTTTAGCTATCATACTATCTAAATCCAATTGATCACGATTAGTTTTTTCTTTTTCTTCTATTATTTCATCAAAAACTGAATCTTGACCATCAATCTTTTCTATATCAACTATATTTTCGTTTTCTTCCTTCTTTGAACTGCGTAATACCAATAATATAGAAATAATAATAAATAATAGTACAGCAATAGTACTACAAAATAACAATTTGTTATCAAAAATACTAATGAAAAAATCCATAATTATCACTCCATGTTAATATAATTTATAATGCTAAGTAAAAATAGTGGAACTGTTTCTACTCGCATAATGCGATTTCCTAAAGATACTCTCTCAAATCCACAAGATACAAAATTATCTTCTTCAGATTTTGTAAATCCACCTTCAGGACCTATCACTAATACCAGTTTAGCACATTTATTAGGGGTTTGCAAAAAAAACTTAAGATTTTTCTCTTTTTCTGCCGTACTACACACTAACTTTACACCTTCTAGTGACTTCAATGTAGAATTTGTAGCTATATTTTCAACTATAGGTATAGTAAGTCTTTTAGATTGTTCACTTGCTTCCTTACATATTATTTGCCATCTTTCTTGTTTCTTTTTAAATTTATTATCATCTAGTTTTATAATACTTCTTTCAGTATTAATAGGTATAATTCTTGTAACTCCAAGTTCAGTTGCTTTTTGCATTATTAAATCCATTTTTTGTTCCTTCAAAAGGGGAATTACTAATGTTACATCTATATCATTATTATTTTTTTCTTCTTCTTTCTTTATAGTAGCACATCCATCATCAATACTAACTTCACAAATATATAGTTTTTGATTATATACTACTTCTATCAAATCACCTGACTGCATACGCATAACATTTTTAATATGGTGCAAATCATTATTAGAAAGTTTTAATATATTATTTACTTTTTCGTTACTAAAATATCTTTGCATATTCCACCTATCCTATTATAAGATCACTTATATTATCAGCAAGTATTCCTAAAGTATCAACTATATAATATAATTTATCTTTAATTATTTTATTTTTTGCTTTACTAACATCTATTTCTATAAGATAATCATCTACATATTCATCAATTTTAATATTGCAATTATATCTTTTATATTTTTCACATAATCTTTCTAAATCATATAAATCTTTATTACCATAAATATAAATATTACCACAACCAATATATATACTAGTTTGAATAAAACGAGGTAAATGTCTTTTAATTTCTTTTAAATCACATACAATATGATTAAGATTATTTTTTCCATAAAACTTTTTAAATTCTTTAATATTTAAACTAGTACTTTTTTCTTTTGCTTTACTTTTTTTCTTTACAAAATTAGAAGTATTTAAAACATCACAATAAGTAATATTATTATTACTCTCTAAGTTTTTTAAAATACTATTATCACTACCAATATAAATAACTGAACCAATAATATTTTCTATTTTATTATTTAAATTATCTATTACTTTTTTCATTTGTTTCACCTACAATACAGTTAAATATATAATTAGCACACATAAGTCCAGCAGTTCCCGGTACAAATATACTAGATGGTATACTCTTTGATTCTATCTTATTTACTACTTCATCACTATATAATACTGGTATTTTACCTTTTAATTTTTCTTTTTTAACTAAACTTCTAAGTTTTTTAGCAATTGGATCATAACTAGTTTTATCTAAAGTAGTTACTTTTAATCTATCAGGTTTAAATTTATTGCCAGTTCCCATGCAAGAAATAAATATTTTATTTTTTTCTAAACAATTTTTAATAAATAAAAATTTAGTCATAATAGTATCACAAGCATCAACTGCATAATCAAAATCTAAATCAAATAATTCAGAAATATTACTATAATCTATAAATTTATTAATTTTAATAAGATTTACATTTGGATTTATAGTTTTAATTCTCTTTTCCCATTCTTCTGTTTTTAAATTACCAATATTAGAATGATTAGATATTATTTGTCTATTTAAATTAGTTATATCAATATCATCATTATCTACTAATATAATAGTTCCAAAACCACTTCTTGCAAGTGCTTCAGTAACAAAACCACCTACACCACCTAATCCTAAAACTAATACTTTACTATTTTTAATCAATTCTAGTTTATTGCCAATTAATAACTCTAATCTTTCATATTGCATACTATTCACCATCCTCATTATATAATAAATAAAAGAAAAAAGCATTATTAAAATGCTTACTTTTCATTGATTTTACAATAATTTTATTGCACAAAAAAACCCAGATAACCGAGGTTGGTAACGATAAAAACCTGGTCTACCAGGTGGGCATCACATTGCAAGTTTTAGGATTCCTACTTAAATAGTAGGCCTTCAACACCACTTGAAAATTAGATTCCCAATCGTCATAATTTAGTAGGTTTTTCAAATTTCCAACTTTTAGCCGTATTATCTAGGCAATTTAAATATAGCACATTTTTAAACTTTTTTCAATCCTCTTTACATTTAATTTAATATTTTTCTATTTGTGATTTAATAAATAAGCCAGATTCTGTAAGATTTTCATCATTTACAACATATGTATTTTCTTTTAATATTGCTGATGTTTCATTCTTATTAGTAAGTGACCAGTTAATCCAAGAAATATTATTTTCTTCTAAAAATTCTAACCAATTTTTACTTTCATCAAAATAATTACCATTTGTACCTGATGCATCAGATGTTCCCCATTCACTTACTATTAATGGTATTTTATTAATAACATTTTTTACTCTATCTCTTAATTCTTGTTTATGTGTTCCAGCATAAAAATGAAGTGCATACATTACTAAATTGTCACTTAATGGTTTATTTACTACTTTATCAACATCTTGACTCCATGTAGGAGTTCCTACTATAACAATAGCCTTTTTATTATTATTACGAATTATTTTTATAATTTCTTCAGCATATGAATAAATATCATTATCCCAATTAGTATTACCATTTGGCTCATTACATATTTCAAAAATAACATTTGGTACATCAGCATATTTTTTACTAACTTCATCAAAAAATACTTTAGCTTCATTTATATGATTCATAGGATTATTATCATATAATATATGCCAGTCAATAATAACATACATATCAAGTGTTTTAGCAAGTTCAACAATTTCATATACTTTATTTTTTAATGAAGGATTTGCCAAATATCCATCTTGCTCAGTATACATAGCAATTCTAAAAACATTACTACCCCATTTTTTTAATTCAGTTAAATTTTCATTAGTAATTAAATCACCAAACCACTGAATACCGTGACTACTAATACCTCGCAAAGATATTTTTTCACCATATTGGTTAACAAGTTTATTATTTTCTAGTTTTAACCATCCGTTATAACTAACATAATTATTTTTATCTACTTTATCAACTAATTGAATATCAAATTTAACTATTTTAGTTACATTATCTATTATTTGTTGTTTACTACATCCACTAACTAACAAAACAAATAATACTAATATTATTTTTAATTTTTTAAATTTCATGAAATCACCTACATATCAAAAATTAGTAGAATAATCTACTAATTATTTTTCAATATCTTCTAATTTAACACTAACAAGTTTACTAACACCTGATTCTTGCATAGTTATACCATATAATACATCAGCATATTCCATTGTTTTCTTTTTATGTGTTATTAAAATAAACTGTGTCTTATCTACTAGTGTTTTCAAATATTTACCAAAGCTATCAACATTAGCTTCATCAAGAGCAGCTTCTACTTCATCAAAAATACAGAATGGTACTGGTCTTGATTTAAGAATAGCAAACACTAAACTAATTGCTGTAAATGTTTTTTCTCCACCTGATAATAAAGAAATAGTAGTTAATTTCTTTCCAGGAGGTTCAGCAACTATATCAATACCACTTTCAAGTATATTTTCTGGATCAACTAATTTTAATTCAGCAGTTCCACCTTTAAATAATTCTTTGAAAGTTTTTGTAAAATTAGTATTAATAATATTAAAGTTTTCAATAAATTCTTTTTTCATAACATCATCAAGTTCAGCAATGATACTTAATAGTGTTTCTTCAGCACTTACTAAATCATCTCTTTGACGATTTAAGAATTCATATCTTGTATTTACTTTTTCAAATTCTTCTGGTGCTTCTATATTAACTGGACCAATTTGTTTAATTTTATTTTTAAGATTATTTACTTTACTTCTAGCTTCATTTTCATCAATTTCTAATTTATATAAACTAATTGCTTTCTCATATGTCATATTGTATTCTTCATTAAGTCTAGTAAGTAATGTATCTAATTTAACATCAAATCTATTGATTTCTATTTCTAAATCTTTTAATTCTTTATTTTTAGTATTAAATATTGTATTTTCTTTTTTAGTCTCAAATTCTAATTCTTCAAGATTATCACTTAATTCAATCTTTTCAGTATTTAAATTGCTTAATTCATTATTAATGATATCTTTTTGTTTTAAAGCATCATAGTATTTATTTAAAATAGTTTCTTCTTCTTTACTTAAAGTATTATTAATAACATTACTCATACCTTCAATATTCTTATTAATTTCTTCTAAACTAGTAGTTAAACTCATTTTTCTTTCTAATTTAGTAGCAAGTAATTCATCATTATTAATTCTATCTTTATTAATTAAATATATTTCATCTTCTACTGCTTTATATTCTTGATCTATCTTATTAATGTTTTCTTCTAATTTCTTAATATTATTTATTTCTTCTTCTTTTTCTTTTTCAAGTTTTTCAAGTTCATATTTATCACTAATAATATTTCTATTTACTTTTAAATTACCACCAGTAATAGATCCACCAATATTAAGTACTTCGCCATCAAGAGTTACTACTTTAAAACGATAATTTATATTTTTACTTATAGCATTTGCACTATCAATATCAGAAGCAACAATAACAGTACCAAGTTGATTTTTAATTATTTTTTCATATTTAGAATCATAATTAACTAAACTTGATGCGATTCCTATATATCCTGGTAAATTAGATACTTGTCTAATTATTTCTTCATCTATATTTTTTTCTTTAATTACATTTAATGGAAAAAATGTAGCTCTACCAAGACTATTTTGTTTTAAATAATTAATGGCTTCTTTAGCACTTTCTTCATTATCTACAATAATGTAACTAAAAGCAGCACCTAAAGAATTAGTAATTGCTTTAACATATTTTTCTTTAACATCAATTAAATTACCTAAAGCGTCATTAATACCTCTTAATTTAGGATTAGATAAAACTTTTTGAACTGCAAAAGGAAGTAATGAATTATTTTCAATACTTTCATTTAACTGAGCAATTTTAAGTTTTAAATAATTATCATTTCTAATTGCTTTTTCTATATCAGTATTTAATTTATCCTTTTCATTCTTAACGGTATTTAATTTATTATTTTTATCATTAATACTATTTTTAATTTTTTCAGTTACTTTTTTAATATCTTCAAGTTCACTATCAAGTTTTACAAGCTCATTTTCTAAATTTAATTTTGATTCTTTTAATTCCAAAATGCTAGAATGAAGTTTAGTATCAGTAGCATTATATTTTTGACGTTCAGTAATAATTTGTTTTTCTCCATTTAATTGTTCTACTAATTTAGTTATTTCAAGTAATTCAAATTGTTTATTTTCTATTTTCTTATTTACTTCACTTAAATCATTTTTAAATTTTAAAAGTGATGCTTGACTACTAGCTCCACTAGTTGTTAAGGTAAGAATTTCATTATTTAAAGATTCTAATTTTTCTTTATCTTTATTATATTTATAATTAATAGATGTAATATCACTTGCAAGTAAGCTAACCTCAAGTCCTTCTAATTCACTACTATATTTTAAGTATTCCAATGCTTTATCTTTTTGTTTAGCAAGTGGTTCTACTTGATTTTTTAATTCACCAATTATATCATCAATACGACTTATATTGTCATTTGTTTTTTCAAGTTTACGAAGAGCATCTTCTTTTCTCTTCTTATATTTTAAAACACCTGCTGCTTCTTCAAATATTATTCTTCTTTCATTTGGTTTACTATTTAATATTTCTTCTATTTTACCTTGTGAAATAATATTAAAACTTTCTTTAGCAATACCAGTATCTAAAAGAATATCTGTAACATCTTTAAGACGACATTTCTCATTATTAATAAAGTATTCATTAGTACCATCTTTATATACTCTTCTTTTAATAGATACTTCAGTTTGTGGCATTTTAAGATAATTATCACTATTATCAAAAACTAAAGTTACACTTGCAATATTAACAGGCTTACGTGATTTACTACCTGAAAATATAACATCGGTCATATTTCCATCTCCACGTAGTGATTTAACTGATTGTTCACCAAGTACCCATCTAACTGCATCTACAACATTACTTTTTCCACTGCCATTTGGTCCTACAATACAAGTGATACCATCTTTCATTTCAATAGTAATGCGATCAGCAAATGACTTAAATCCATGTGTTCTGATTTCTTTTAAATACATAATTCTCACCCTTAATTATATTAGTATTATACTATAGTTTTACTTATATAACAAGAAAAAATAGATAGTTATTTTTTTAAACTATCTACTATTACTTTTGGATTATTATAAAATAAATTATTAGCAAGTCTATAATTATATTTTTGACATATATAATCATAACATTCTACAAATGAATCATAATCATTATTAGAGCTTGCTACTACATCTACTATACCTTTTTTAAGCAATTTATTAGCAAGTCTATTACTCCTTTTATCTTCATCTTTATGAAGAATACTACTAGCTTTAACTTCAATAATAACATCATTATCTTTTAATTTTTGAACAAATGATTTTTTTCTTAAAAGATTATATTTTTCAGAATTTGAAAGAACAATACTATATCCTAAATCCATAACTTCATCAAGAAGATTAATAATAGTATCTTCTTCTAAATCTTCATCAATTGTCACAAATAAATATTTACAATTATAATGATTAGCTTTTAATATTTCAATGGTATGTTTATTTAATTTAAATTCCATTCCTAAGAAAACATCTGTATCTGTTTCTTCAAAAGAATTTTTAAGAATTTTAAATTGTTGATTTATATTTACATAATTACTTTCGCGAAACTCCAAATAATTAGGTGTGCAAATAATTTCTTTTATATTATTATTTTTTATATAATCTAAAGAATTTTGTAAATCTCCATCATATATTAGGTGTGAATTAATATCAATTTTAGGCAATATAGTCGTGATAGTATTCATATTTACTTCCATATAACTTTCTTTGACGTTTAATATTTACTTTAGTTATTACTGCACCCAATATATTCACCTTCAAATTCTTTAGAGTTTCAATATTACTATTTATAATTGAAGAACTTATTCGATCATATTCTACTACATAAACTGTACCATTACTAATTCTTGATACAATAGCAGCATCAGTCATTAATGATACTGGTGGACAATCTATTAGTATTAGATCATATTCATCTTTAAGCATATTTATTAATTTTTTAAAACGATTAGAGCTTAACATCTCTGACGGATTTACTACTTTTGATCCTGCACTTAATATATCTAAGTGATAATTTGTATTTTTAATTTTAAATTCTTGAATAATATTTTCATATTCTTCTAAGCGATTATAACAAATTACATCTGTAAGTCCTAGTGAACGATTAATATGAAAATTACGATGTATACGTGGTTTTCTAAGATCACAATCTATTAATAAAACTCTTTTTCCCATTAATGCAAATGAAACAGCTATATTAGAAATTGTAGCACTCTTTCCTTCACCAATACTAGTAGATGTAAAGTTAATTATTTTTAAATTTAAAAAATCTAAATTTGTTCTTACCATTCTATATGATTCAGAAATTATAGAATCTGGTTTATTAATCATACGTATTTTAGTATCATACAAAACATTTTTAGTTTTTTCATATGGGACACTATTTTCACTAGGTATAACTCCAAGTGTTTTAATATTTAAATATTTTCTTATATCTTTATGATTATAAATATGTATTTTACCTGATGAATATATATTTAAAATCATAATACCAACTACTAAACCACTAATTAAAGCAATTATTAAACAATGATTAGTATTTATATTAGGTGCATCTATAATAGAAGCACTGGAAATAGTAAATAGTTGCATATTAGGATAAATATTTAATATTTGTTCTTTATATAATGAAGATAAAACATTATTCATTTCAAGTGATAAATGCATATCACTATTTTTTACTCTAATTTCTACTAATTTACTATTACTAAGTAAATTAATACTAATATTATTACTATTTACATTTTGATAAGTAAATTCTAAATTTTTTATTAAATCACTATTTTTAACATATTTAGTATATGTTTGATAATTTTGATAATTATATTCTTTATTATCTTCAATTAAAAGAATACTCTTAGATTCATAATATTTAGGTATTTTATTTATTATTAAAAGTGTTACAGAGCCAAATATTACCATTATTAAAATAGCAATATAAAAATGCTTAATAATAAAATTTAATCTGTGTTTAAAACTAGTTTTCATTTTATATCACTACCTTTTCAATTTTTTTACTAAACTACGAGCATACTCTAAATCATAAGGTGTATTAATTGGAATATTAATTTCATCACCAACAACATAACCTATTGTTTTATTTTTCAAATAGTATATTTTACATACATCTTTTAGTTTTTCTTTTTCTTCTGGTTTTAAATTGGAACATAAATCCATATACTCATGTAATTTAAATGTTTGTGGTGTTTGACTTCTAAAATAACAATCTGTATTTGGTATATCTTCTACTCTACCAGCAATAAGTTTAATTATAGTCTCATTAGCCATTGGAATAATAGTATCAACGGCACAATATCTATCACTATATTCAATTACTCTTAAATGTTCTTCAATAATTTGTTTTGAAACAAAAGGTCTTACAGCATCATGTGATAATACTATCGTTTTATCATCATTATCCAAATTATCTTTTATATGCTGACATCCTCTTAAAATACTTTCATATCTTGTTGAACCACCAATAACAGTAATTACATTTGAAAGATTATTCTTTTTTAATAAATCATCAATATATTTTTGATAAGCTTCTGGTACAACTGCTATTATTTTATCAAATTGCGGTAAACTATAAAATTGCCGAATAGTATATATTATAATTGGAACATCGTCAATTGTAATAAATTGTTTTGGAACTTCTGTTGCCCCCATACGTCTTCCAAGACCACCTGCTAGTATAAGAACATATTTCATAAAATCACCTAAATTAGCTCCTATTATACTATAAAACCTGTAAAAGTCAATAAAAAAAGGGGCTATATCCCCTTTTTAAATTTACTTTTTTGA
>JAEETF010000063.1 GCA_016290195.1 Bacilli bacterium
AAAATTTGTACGACTAACAATTATTCTATTACTTCGTTAAATACTTCCCCATTTTTTTCTAGTTTTGATCCAATCGGTTTATTTAAATAAGGAATAATACCACTATCATAATTACAAATAGTATTTAAATCAAAAATACTAAAATTGTCAGGATTATTTGTATATGTATCATCTTCATTACCTGCAAAGAATCTCCATCCACTATCACTTTCGTTAGTAGGATTTTCTCTATACATGTACCCAACTTTCATACCGTCTACAGTAATCCTATCAGTTGCTATACAACCTCCACTTAACTCTGTCATTATTTTTATATCTTCTTTTTTTAGTTTATAATTTTTCATTTTTAAATTAATCCTTTCATATTACATAGACATTCCTTGTGATTCTTCTTCAATTAAATCTTCTTGTTCTGTTACATTTTGCTCTTTTCTTTTTTGCTCCTCATCGAGCAATTGCTGTTTCATTTCTTGCAATTTTTGTTTTTGGTCATGTAGTATCACTACTTTTTTTACTGACTCACTTATTATAGGCTTATGTAACTTTCTTTTTGGTAATTCTACTACTTTACCAAATTCCTCTTCCATATGCATACCATCATTTGTAGTTCGAATTTTATTTTTAATTTTATCAATTAATTGAGATACTCTTGCCATACGTTGATCAAAATTAGTTGTATCTGCAACTTCATTATTCATTTTTTTCTTTTGAATAAAATTATCTTTACTTAAACTTATTAATCCCATCTCATTATTCAAAGCTTGAATTAAATCATCAACAGTAAATCCTTGAGGCATTTTTTGCTTTATTGATTCTATAAATCTCAAAGTTGAATAATCAATAGTTTCATTATTTGATTTCCAATTTTCGCTAATTAAATATTTTATGTAATCATTTCCAGAGTTTAAACCTACGTCATCATAATCTACATATCTAACCCCATTATCACCAAATACATCTTTAAAAATATCAATATCAGTTTTATCAAGTTGATATCGTTTAGAAACAGGTAATTTCTTTAATTCTAAATAAAGTGCCTCTATTTGCTTTTTTCTTCTCTCTATAATTTTCTTAACTTTTCTTTCTGCTTCTGTAATATTAGAAACATCTATATTTTCCTTATCATGCAATAAATCTTGACCTACTGTTAATCTAATTACCGAATATTCACTAGCTGGAATTCTTTCAGTCACCCATTCATCTTCATGATATGTTCCTTTAAGATATGATGTTATCCACGGCCTATGAACATCTATATTTTCTGGATTTATTCTATATAAAACTTCAACACTTGGAATTCGTATCATTACTGGTTGACCAGAAACACGCATTTGAAAATCCTTATCAACAGGGATACCTACCGCATCATTTGTATTTGCATATATACCAGATGACATCTGAAAATTATCTGATAAATATACTCCATACTCATTACCAGCTTTATCTGTTTTTCTACCTAATTCATCAATAAAAGGCTCATAATATGGAACAATATCAACACCATAAAATCTAATTGACTTAATTAAGTCATAACTTAATGTAACCCCTCTATATAATTCTTTTGGTTTTTGTGATGATTCCATTATTATCAACTCCTATTATAATTATATCATATAATCTGGCCTATTTATCATAAAAAAGGGGGCAAAAAATTATATTTAAAACATATATGATCAATGTCATTTTGGCGCTGGACACAATTCCATCTTTTTTTCTTGAGCAAATCTCTGCAACCACTTATAAATAAAGGAAATATTATAATTTTTAATCGTACAAATTTTTGCATTTTAAGCCTATTTTTGGGTATCTAGATACCTTTTAGATACTCAGCGGAAGGTATCCAAAAAGGTATCTAAAAAATATTTTTAATTTTAGGCATCAAAAAAGCCCTTATTTTATGGGGCGTTTCTTACTTACCACAACATTGTTTATATTTTTTACCACTGCCACATGGACACATGTCATTTCTACCTATTTTTTGTACTCTTTTTGGAGTTGCTTTCTTTGGTTTACTATTATCTTCTACTGCTTGTCCTTTGGCAACTTCTTTTCTTTCAACATTGTGTCTTACTTCAGCTTTCATTAAATATATAACAGTTTGTTTATCAATTGTATTAAGAAGGTTATCAAACATTTCAAAACCTTCATTAGTATATGCTCTAAGTGGATCTTCTTGAGCATAACTTCTTAAATGAATACCTTCTCTTAAATGTGACATAGTATTAATATGTTCCATCCAGTTAGTATCAATTACACGAAGTGAAATAGCTTTTTCAAATTCATTTACTATTTCTGTAGGTATTTCTTTTATTTTTCTTTCATAAACATTAATTACTTCATTAGTTAATGTATCTACTATATCTTCAGTAGGTCTATTTTCTAATTTTTCAGGATCTATACTAATATTCATTTCTTGAGTTAATGTTTCAAGAATTTCATGAATATCTTCACTAGTAATTCTTCCTTCTGGTTCAAAATGTGAATTTACTAAATCAGAAATATGATACTTAATTGATTCAATTATTTTATCATGTATTGATTCACAATCTAATATTTCATTACGTCTATCATAAATAATCGTTCTTTGTTGATTAATTACATCATCATATTGAAGTAATTGTTTTCTGACATCAAAGTTATTACCTTCAACACGTTTTTGAGCTGATTCAATTGAACTAGATAACATTCTATTTCTAATAGATACATCCCCAGAGAATCCTAATCTTTGTAACATCATTTTTGCTCTATCAGTTCCAAAACGAACCATTAATTCATCTTCAAATGATACACAGAATTGAGATACACCTGGATCTCCTTGACGACCAGAACGTCCTCTTAATTGGTTATCAATACGTCTTGATTCATGTCTTTCAGTACCAAGAACAAATAAACCACCTAATTCTTTAACACCTTCACCTAATTTAATATCTGTACCACGTCCAGCCATATTAGTTGCGATTGTTACTGAACCTTTTTCACCAGCTTTAGC
>JAEETF010000064.1 GCA_016290195.1 Bacilli bacterium
AATATAAGTGATTTTTTAACTTATGATAGGACTATTGAAAAATTTGATATGCCTAATTTAAAGAATTTTGGAAAAGATGTTCTTTATAATAATCGTATGCTAAAAAAACTGTCATTACCAAGTGTAGAAACAATAGGTGAAAACTTTTTATATAATAATATAAAAATAGAAGAGTTTTCAGCTCCAAAATTAACTGATATTAGTTATAATTTCTTGTATTTTGCTACTGCCTTAAAAAAAATAAATATTGAAAATGTAGAAAGTATAAAAGACAATTTTTTATATAGTAATTATTTTCTTGAAGAGTTTTATGCACCTAAGTTAAAAAAATTAGGTAGTAGTTTTTTATGCTCAAATAGTAGACTTATTAATATTAATATAGAAAATGTTAAAGAAATCGGAGATGATTTTTTATCATATAATAAAGTATTAAAAAATATTGAACTTCCAAATGTAGAAATTATTGGTACTAACTTTTTAATTAATAATAATGCAATCAAAAAAATTATTTTACCTAAAGTAAAAATTATTCAAATATTTTTTTTGCGAAATAATACCGATTTAGAAATTATTGAACTTCCAAATGTTGAAGTAATACTTTGTGGTTTTTTAGAAAATAATAAAAAAATTAAAAATATTAATTTACCAAATGTTTTAGAGATTAGTTCTGATTTTATGGCTAAAAATACTATACTTGATACTTTTGTAGCACCAAAACTTCAAACAATTCAAAATGATTTTTTATTTAATAATCAAAGTTTAAAACAATTATATTTACCATCATTAGTTTCCATAGGACTTAATTTTTTATACTATAATAATAGTTTAACTAATATTGATTTACCTAATATCGTAGAAATAGGTAGAGACTGTTTATATTGGAATAATACAATTACTAATATAGAACTTTCTAATTTAATTAAAATTAAAAATGGATTTATGCGACTTAATGAGAATTCATTAAAAAGATTTATTGCACCTAAATTAAGTATAATTCCTGATAAAACTTTTGAATTTAATAAATCTCTTGAATATATTGAATTAAGTAAAAATGAAGTTGAAATAAAAAAATTTGTTTTAAATAATCATCCAAATAGAGAAGAAATAATAGAACAATTATATGATAATCATAAATGGTGTGCAAACAAAGCTATATATAAAAAAATATAAAAAATATAATTCATTCTCATTAATTTACGTAGATGATGATTTTAAAATTGAAAAACCAATTGAATTAAAAATTGAAGATGATTATTTAGTTGGTACATTAAATCATTTAAGTGGTTATGCACTTGTTGGTAATAATGTAGAAAAAGAAAATCCAAAAACTGGTGATAATGTTAGTTATTTAATTATGACTTTAGTTATTTCAGGATTAGGGTTAGGAATACTTTTAAAAAAGAGAAATGAATAAAGATTCATTAAAATAATGAATCTTTTTTTATGAAATTATAAAAAATATATTTTCTTTGATATATTAATTGTGCTATAATTTAAGAGAGCCTAAGAAGAAGTTCTCTTAGATTTTTTTGTTTTTTGGAGGTTTTTATGACAAAATATGTTTTTGTAACAGGTGGTGTTGTATCAGGACTTGGTAAAGGAATTACAGCATCTTCCTTAGCATTGCTTTTAAAATCTAGAGGATATAAAGTATTTATGCAAAAATTTGATCCATATATTAATGTTGACCCTGGAACTATGAATCCTATTCAACATGGTGAAGTATATGTCACTTATGATGGTTGTGAAACTGACCTAGATTTAGGCCATTATGAAAGATTTATTGATGAAGAACTTAATTATACTTCAAATATTACTAGTGGGAAAATTTATAAGTCAGTTATTGAAAAAGAAAGACATGGTGATTATTTAGGAGCTACTGTTCAAATGGTTCCCCATATTACTAATGAAATAAAAAATAAAGTTTATGAAGCTGGAACTACTAGTAAAGCAGATTTTGTTATTACTGAAATTGGTGGTACTGTAGGCGATATTGAATCAATGTCATTTATTGAAGCTTTAAGACAAATTCAGTATGAAAAAGGTAGAGAAAATACATTCTTTGTTCATACTACTTTAATACCGTATATATATGGTTCTGGTGAACTTAAAACTAAACCAACTCAAAATAGTGTTAGAGATTTAAGAAATATGGGAATTAGACCAGATGCACTTGTTTGCCGTACACCTTTTTCAACATCAGATAATTTAAAAAACAAATTATCACTTTTCTGTTCTGTTCCAAAAGAAAATGTTATTGATGCAGTAGATGTTAAAAACATTTATCAAATACCTATTAATTTTTATGAACAAAAAATTGATGAAATTATACTAAAACAATTTAATATGCCACTTAATAAAGCAAATATTAAATATTGGGAAGATTTAGTACACACGGTAGATAACTTAAAAAATGAAGTAGAAATCGCAATTGTAGGAAAATATGTTGAACTTCATGATGCATATTTATCAGTTGCTGAATCACTTCGTCATGCTGGTTATAAATATAAAACTAAAGTTAATATTAACTGGGTTGATTCTGAAACACTTGAAAAAAGTGATATTGATTTAAATGAAGTATTTAAAAATACTAAAGGTATTTTAGTTCCTGGCGGATTTGGTTCACGTGGTATTGAAGGAAAGATAAATGCAATTGAATATGCACGTGTAAATAATATACCTTTCTTAGGAATATGTCTTGGAATGCAGTTATCTGTAATTGAATTTGCTCGTCATGTATGTGGTATTACCGATGCGACTTCAACTGAATTTGATCCAACTACTGAAAATCCAATTATTGACTTAATGGCTGATCAAAAGAGTATAGCTAATATGGGTGGTACTTTAAGATTAGGAAATTATGATTGTAAATTAAAAAAAGATACTCTTGCATTTAAAGATTATAAACAAGAAAATATTAAAGAAAGACATCGTCATCGTTATGAATTTAATAATAAATATAAAGAATTATTAGAAAAAAATGGAATGGTTTTTTCTGGAATTAATGAAGCTGCTGATTTAGTAGAAATTATTGAACTTCCAAAACACAAACATTTTATTGCTAGTCAATTTCATCCAGAATTTAAGAGTCGTCCAACTAAACCACATCCTCTTTTCGATTCTTTTGTAAAAACTAGTATTGAAGGTTAATAAAAATTAAAAAAATGGTATTTAATGTATCATTTTTTTATTTATTTTGTTATTATTTAGTTAGGTGGGTTTGATGGAAGATAGAGAATTATATTTTAAAATGAATGATTTTGTAGTTAATATGCATCCTTGGGATGAAACTATTTATGAAGAATTACCAACTTTTTGTAGTTTTAATATTCCAGTTATTGAATTATTAGAACCAGTATTTAGCGATTATAATGATGAAATAGATGCTTCAAAAATTGAAAAGAAAGCTTTTTATGAAAATATTAAGTTAATAAATGAGTTTTATAAAAAAATTGGTTTAAAATTTAATGCTAATAATGTTATCAAAAATAATGCACTGGATTATGTTTTTTATGATTATGATGATCCAGATAAAATAAATCGTTTTAAAAATGGATGTAATTATTATACTTCTGAAGATTATCGCAAAGAAATAGAAGTATGTAATAATGGTTTAATAACTGATTCAATCGTTTTAGTACATGAGCTTAGCCATTATCGTAATCAAAGAGATAAAGGAAGAACAATAGTAGGACGCTTTTTTACTGAAACACTTGCACTAACTGATGAATTAATTTACTATGATTATTTATTAAATAATGGTCATAAAATTGATAAAAATTTTATAAGAAGTTCATTTTATTTTTATTATCAAAATGCTATTGAAGCTTTTTCAGTAATGGATTTGTTATTATTGTTTTCAGAATATGGTGGTATTACTGAAAAAGATTATGAAACTTTTTATAATACAACTGACGATTATAAAGAAAACATAGAAGTGTTTAAAGATATAACTAATGACTATAGTATTTTAGTTGCAACAGGTTATAATGTATCGTTTTTACTTGCACCATATTTATTTTATAAATATAAAAAAAATAATGATTATTTTTTTCTAGAATATTTAAATGAATTAATTAATGAACCAAATATTGATACTGATGATTGCTTTGAAGAAATTGGCTTAAATGGTATAGATGAAGATGATGTAAAAGTTCTTTCTAAGAGTATTAAACGTTTTACAAATGAATATTTAAAATGAAATTTATGTGTAAATACTTTACAAGCATTGAAAAATATAATAAAATTGTATTGTAGGAAAGAGGTAAAGAATGAAAAAAGTTTTATTAACAATTGCTTTATTAGTAACATTTTTAATTCCAACAATTGCACAAGCAGCAGAAACAAAAACATATAAAACTATGAATTTGGATGAAGCACTTACTCAAGAAGAAATCACTCATGATTTTAGTAATTATAAAGAAAGTGATAAACAAATTACTATTTATCTATTTAGAGGCTATGGTTGTGGATATTGCCATAGATTCTTGGAATTTTTAAATAGTATAGTTGGCGATTATGGAAAATATTTTAAATTAGTATCATATGAAGTTTGGTATGATAAAGATAATAGTGATTTAATGCAGAAAGTATCTACATTCTTAGGCCAACCAGCTCAAGGTGTTCCATATATAATCATTGGTGATAAAGTATTTGGCGGATATTCTAATAAATATGATGAAGATATCAAAAAAGCAATCAAAGAATTATACGAAAGTGATAATCGCTATGATGTTTTTGAAGAAATGAAAAAAGCTGAAGAATCGAAAGGAAAAGAAGAAAGCAAAAGTAGTACTTCAAGTAATTGTGATACTTGGTTAATTATTGGAATTACTGGTGGATTAACTCTTGTTTGCACTGCTGTTGCTATTGTTGTTATTCTTATTAATTCAAATGAAAAAAGTAAATTATTATTAGAAAGAATTAATAAACTTGAAAAAGAAAAAAGTAAAGTTGAAGTAATTAAAGAAGAAAAAAAAGATGCAATTGTTGTTACTGAAAAGACTAGTGAAAAACCAAAAAAAGCTAGTACAACTAAAGCTAAAAAGACAACTAAAAAATAGTTGTCTTTTTATTTGCTATATAGTATACTGGTAGTACGTAAGGATGTGAAATTAATGATATTAGTAATTATGGCTGCTGGTATGGGTAGCAGATATGGTGGTTTAAAACAAATAGATCCAGTAGGTCCAAATGGAGAATTTATAATTGATTATTCTGTATATGATGCGATAAGAGTGGGATTTAATAAAGTTATATTTATTATAAAAGAAGAAAATTTAGATGTTTTTAAAGATACAAGTGGTAAAAGAATTTCTAATTATAT
>JAEETF010000065.1 GCA_016290195.1 Bacilli bacterium
ACTTCACCAGCATATAATTCTGAAACTGCTTTTTCTTTTGGTGTATGAACACCCATTTCAACGATATCATAGGTAGCTCCTGTAGCCATCATTTTGATTTTGTCACCTATTTTTAACTTGCCATCGACAATTCTAACTAAGGCAACTACACCTTTATATGAATCATAGTAACTATCAAAAATAAGAGCACGAGTTTTTTTATCACGATTACCTTTTGGTGCAGGAATTCTTTCAATAACGGCATCAACTAGTTTATCAATGCCAATTCCATTTTTAGCACTTACTAATATTATCTCGTCGCGATTAAAGCCTATTCCTTCAAGTTCAGCAGTTACTTTTTCAATATCCGCATTTGGTAAATCTATTTTATTAATAACTGGTATTATTGTTAAATCATTTTCTAAAGCTAAATATAAATTAGCTAACGTTTGGGCTTCAATTCCTTGAGCAGCATCCACAACTAAAATAGCCCCTTCACAAGCAGCTAAACTTCTTGAAACCTCATATGTAAAATCAACATGACCAGGAGTATCAATTAAATGAAGTAAATAATCTTCACCTTCATATTTATAATGAAGTTGTACTGCATTTAATTTAATTGTAATACCGCGTTCTCTTTCAATATCCATATTATCTAAAAGTTGAGCTTGTTTTTCACGACTGCTTACAGCACCAGTAATATCTAAAAGACAATCTGCAAGAGTACTTTTACCATGATCAATATGAGCAATAATAGAAAAATTACGTATATTAGATTGTTTCATATTAACACCTCAATAGCACTATTATACCACAAAAAAAAGCATTATTAAAATGCTTTTTTACGTTTTCTACAATCCAACTATTAAGAAGCTGATGTAGTTACCCATCCAGAAAGGCTAGTGTCACATTCAACATTACCAGTACTTGGAATATTACATTGGAATCCATTAATTTCAACGTTTGTAGCTGTAATTGTACCATTAGAAGCTATAGTAATAGATCCAGCAGATGGTACAGTTCCATCAACGTCTAAAGTTTTAGCTACTGCAGGTGAAGCTGGTGCTGGGTCTTGAGTACAAGCAGTTCCATTACAAGTGAATGTAATTGAAGTGAATGTATCAGCATCTAATAAAGATGTAGTGTAATATAATTGTGCAGCTTTTCTTAGACCATAACCACTATCTTCAGCAGCTCCTTTTCTAGCTTTACCAATTAATCCTAATACGATTGGTGTTGCAATTAAAGCAATGATAGCTAAAATTACGATAACAGCTAGTAATTCGATTAATGTGAAACCTTTAGTGTTCTTCTTCATTTTTTCTCCTCCTCTATTTTACATAATCATCATATCACGACAAATTTTTCTTGTCAATAAATGTTTACTCTTTTCTTTTATATTTTGACAAAAAAAAGAAAAATTATACATTTAATCTTTCTTTTATTAATTTTAATTCATTTTCTTCTTTTTCTAACGAATTTCTTTCACTTTCAACTATATTTTGTGGAGCTTTATTTACATAATTTTCATTAGATAATAATTTTTTTCTTCTTTCAATAGAATTTTCTAATCTTTCTTTTTCTTTTAATAATAAATTTTTTTCATCTGCTTCATTACTACTATTATCAAAATATATATTAATAATATCTTTATCAAAATTAATACTTATATTTTTTAATTTATTATTAAAGTTTTCTTTATTATAAATATTACCTTTTAATTTAAGCATTCCTTCTAATATATTTTGATTATTATTTAACAATTCATTATTATGAACTAAGAAATACTCTTTACCAATATTATTTTCAAGTTTAACTTTTCTAACATTTTTAATTAATTCAATAATATTATCCATATCTTTTGACTCTTTAAATACTAATTTTTTATCATATTCTGGATATTTACTAATCATAATAGATTCATCATGTATTGGAAGTTTTAAATATATTTCTTCAGTAACAAATGGCATAAATGGATGAAGCATTTTTAATATATTAGTTAAAACATAAAGTAAAACATGTTCATTTTTATTTATCTTAGATAGTTCAATATACCAATCGCAGAAATCATCCCATACAAAATTTAAAAGTTCTGTACCAACTACATGGAATTCATATTTTTCCATATGTTTTCTTACTGTCTTTATAGTTTCATTCATTCTATTTAAAATCCATTTATCGCTAATACTTAAATTATCTAATTTAATTTCTTTATCGTTAAAATCTTCAATATTCATTAAAACAAATCTAGAAGCATTCCAAAGTTTATTAATAAAGTTCCAAGTTGATTTTACTTTATCAGGATCATATCTTAAATCCATACCTGGTGCTGTTGCAGTCGATAAATAAAAACGTAATGAATCTGCACCACTTTCAGCTATAACATCCATAGGATCAACACCATTACCAAGTGATTTAGACATTTTCCTTCCTAATTTATCACGAATAAGTCCATGAATAATACAATCTTTAAATGGTCTTTTGCCAGTTAAATATAAACCTTGGAAAGTCATTCTATTAACCCAGAATGGTATAATATCATAACCAGTTACTAAAAAGTCATTTGGATAATATCTTTCATATAATTTACTATTTGGATAATCAAGTGTAGAAAATGGCCATAATGCACTTGAAAACCATGTATCAAGGACATCTGGATCTTGTACCCATCCATCACCTGCAGGTGCTTCCATTCCTACATATATTTCATCACCTTTATACCAAGCTGGTATTCTATGTCCCCACCATAATTGTCTAGAAATACACCAGTCATAAGTAATTTCCATCCAATGATTCATTGTTTTTTCATATCTAGTAGGAACAAAGTTAACCTTTGTATCTTTATTCTTTTGATTTTCTACTACTCTATCTGCAAGACCACGCATTTTAACAAACCATTGTTTAGATAAATATGGTTCAACAACTGCATCTGTTCTTTCAGAGTGTCCTACAGAGTGAACCATTGGTTCAATACTTATAAGTAAATCTTGTTCTTTTAAATCTTCAACCAATTTCTTACGACATTCTATTCTATCTAATCCTTTATAAATACCTGCATTTTCATTCATAGTAGCATCTGGATTCATGACAACAACACGCTCTAAGTTATGTCTATTTCCTACTTCAAAATCATTAGGATCATGAGCTGGAGTTATTTTAACTACACCTGTTCCAAATTCAGGATCTGCATGTTCATCACCTACAATTGGTATTAATTTACCAACAATAGGTAGCACTACATTTTTACCAATTAAATGTTTATAACGATCATCTTCTGGATTAACAGCAACAGCAGTATCACCAAATAAAGTTTCAGGTCTTGTAGTAGCTACTTCTAGGTATTCATCACTATTTTCAATAAAATATTTTAAATGATAGAAAGCACCTTCATCATCTTTATAAATAACTTCTTCATTACTTAAAGCTGTAAGAGCAACTGGATCCCAGTTAATAATTCTTTCTCCTCGATAAATAAGTCCATCATTATACATATCAACAAATACTTTTTTTACTGTTTCAGAAAGCCCTTCATCTAAAGTAAATCTTTCTTTTGTATAATCAACAGATAAACCAAGTTTACCCCACTGCTCTCTTATATTTCCACCAAATTCACGTGTCCAATCCCAACAAGCTTCTAAGAATTTATCACGACCATATTCGTATTTATCGATTCCTTTATCTTTTAAGCGTTTTACAACTTTTGCTTCTGTTGCAATAGCAGCATGATCCATACCAGGAAGCCATAATACATCATATCCATCCATACGCTTATAACGTACCATAATATCTTGAATAGTAGTATTCCAAGCATGTCCTAAATGAAGTTTTCCAGTAACATTAGGTGGAGGAATAACTACACAATATGGTTTTTTACTTAAATCACCACTATTAAAATAACCAGCTTTATTCCAGTTTTCATATTTTCCATTTTCTACTTCTAAATGATTATATTTAGTATCTAACATAATTTCACCCTTCCTAATAAAAAAATCACATCCCATAAATAAGGACGTGATTGACGTGTTACCACCTTAATTCGTAAGCAAGCTTACCTCAAAGTCTTAATGCGACTAACATTATGTCTTACTATTATTTCAGACATACAACTCCCAAGCTACCTTCAAATAATCAATTTATTAGTTTTCACCAACCACTAACTCTCTTAAAAATTAATTATTTTACTCCTCTTGTTCCTCGTTTTTATACGTGTATTATAAACTATTTATTTATTAAAATCAAGATTATTCATAATAATATATTAAACTTATCTTAGCATACCCATTACCACTATTACCAATCATTGTACTAGTTCCATTATGAGTAGGCATCTCATCTGCCCCACTACGCATCATACCATTTTTAAATATTAAACCACTATAATGATTTGGCTGACCTGTATGAATTATATTATTTTCAGTAGATTCTTCAGAAATGGCATTACATCCATAATATCCAGATATAAATGATGAACCACCACCAGCATTTCCTCCATAACCAGGGTTGCCCGCATAGTAGCCACCGCCACCAATTGTTGTACTTCGTGACGCAATACCAAAATCAGTTGAAATTTGTGTAGCACCTGCACCTGCAAAATGTACAGCATTTCCACTTGTTCCAATGCCATCACCACCACTAAGTGTTCCACCGAAGCCACCACTTCCTTGATAGATTGAACCTCCTCCTCCAGCTGCAACCATAATTCTCGACTTCAATGAAGCAAAATTATCCCATGCGTCACTAGTTAAACGAATATCAGTAGCTCCTCCTCCTCCAGAACAGGCACCTAAAGATGAACTATTAAAACTATTATTTGGATTTGTTTCATAACATGAAGTTGTAGTATACGTTGGATGCTGTCCAACATATACAAACAATGATTCATCAATAGCTAATTCAATGTTACCAACAACATATGCACCCTTTCCTTCCATATATCCTTCACCTGTACGTATACCGCCACTAGCTCCCCAAAGTTCTACTTTATAATACCCATTTTTAGTAGGAGTAAATATTTGACTATAGCCAGTATAATCAAAAGTTTTAACATCAGTTGCATTAGTAAATGTAATTTTACGAGTACCTGTAATAGTATTACCACCATTATTTGCAGTATATACAACATTATATGTACCATTTTCTATATTATTTATATCTAAATTATATTTAATATACTCTGATTCTAAATAATTATCACCAATTAATTTAACATATACACCATCCATTAATGCAAAACGAATATTTTCTAAATTACCATCATTAACTATTGTAATATTACGATGTTCAAATATAAATTTATTGTTTTCTAGAGATGAATTTAAACTTTCAATAATATCTTTTTTATTTTTATCAAGAATAGCTTTTCTACTGCCAAGTATGCCCAAAATGCTTAATAACAATATTAAGAATAAAACCATTATAGAATATAAAACACTTGCGATTGCGAATCCTTTATTATCTAATTTTTTCACGAGAATCAACTCCCTATTATTCTTATTTAATTATACATTAAAGATATAAAAAAAACAACAAATAAAAACAAAGTATTAATCTTTGCCTTTATTTGTTATAAATATAAATCTATCTTTACCACTTAAATCTTTAGAAATAATCATATTGCTATTTGGTAAATATTTACTTGCTATATCTTTTATTTTTAAACCTTGCATATATCCTATTTCAAAAGCAATTAAATAATTATCTTCTAAATTATTACTTGCTTTTTTTAAAATTTCTTCATAAAATTTTAATCCCTCGTTATCAGCATATAAAGCTATATGTGGTTCATTATTTTTAACAATATCCATTATTTCTTCATCATAAGCAATATATGGAGGATTACTAATAATAACATCATATTTATCACTAATTTCATCAAGCATATTACTTTTAATAAAATTAATATTTACATTATTAACAGTAGCATTTTCTCTAGCTACATTAAGAGCATCATCCGAAATATCTACAGCAGTTACTTCAGAATCAACTTCTTTTTTTAAAGTAATAGCTATACATCCACTACCCGTACCTAAATCAATTATTTTTACTTTTTTATTAAATAATTTATGAATATATTCTATTGTTTTTTCTACTAATTCTTCTGTTTCAAATCTAGGTATTAAAACATTTTTATTTACTTTAAATTCATATCCATAAAAATTAGTACTACCCACTATATATTGTACAGGTATTCCTTTTTCTAGTTCTTTTAATGCTTCATTAATATTACCTTTATAATATTTTTTTAAATATTCAATATCTTTCAAATTATTCTCCACGTAATTTACGATTTTGATCTTCAGTAATTAAAGCTTCTATTACTTTATCAATATCTCCTTGCATAATTCTATCAAGTGTATTTAAAGTAAATCCTATTCTATGATCAGTTACTCTATTTTGAGGATAATTATATGTTCTTATTTTTTCACTACGATCTCCGGTACCTATTTTACTTCTTCTTTCAGCACCAAGTTCAGCATCTCTTTCTTGCATTTTTAAATCATATAATCTTGTTTGAAGAATTTTTATAGCTTTCTCTTTATTCTTTATTTGACTTCTTTCAGTTTGTGAATAAACAACTATTCCCGTTGGAATATGGGTAAGTCTTACTGCTGAATCAGTTGTATTAACTCCTTGTCCACCACAACCACTACTTCTTGTAATATCAATACGTACATCATTCATATCTAAGTCACAATCAACTTCTTCTGCTTCTGGCATAACAAGTACTGTAGCTGTTGAAGTATGAACCCTACCTTGAGTTTCAGTAACAGGAACTCTTTGAACACGATGAGCACCTGATTCATATTTTAAGAATGAATAAGCATTTTCACCTTTTACAATGTATTCTATTTGACTAAAGCCACCAAGATCAGCAGGTAAGGCATTAGTAATTTCTATTTTCCAGCCTTTACTTTCAGCGTATTTTGAATACATTCTAAATAAGTCACCTGCAAATATATTAGCTTCATCACCACCAGCAGCACCACGGATTTCCATAATAACATTCTTTTCATCATTAGGATCCTTTGGTATTAAAAGAATTTTAATTTCATCTTCTAATTCTTGCTTACGGGCTTTCTTTTCTTCTAAATCAGCAAGTGCTAATTCTCTTATTTCTAAATCATTCTCGTTTTTTAATATTTCAAGTTCATCGATTTGATTTAATACATCTTTATATTCATGATAAAGATTAACTGGTTTTTCTAAAGAACGCATTTCTTTCATTAAAACAGTTAGTCTTTTCACGTCGCTTGCTACTTCTGGAGATTCAAGCATTTTACCAATCTCTTGGTAGCGAGCTTCCATCATCTTTAATCTTTCTTCCATTTTTATATCCTTTAATCTAAATCTTGTTTATTCTTTTTTGAATTAAATGATTCAAATGAAGCTTTATCACCACGGAATAATAATTCAAATGAACCTGGCATACCTGGACGGTTCTTGGCAATAATTGCTTCAACCTTAAAGTTCTTAGCACGTTTTGTTGGGTCATCTTGCATCTTATCACGATGTAAGAAAATAACAACGTCGGCATCCTGTTCTAGAGAACCTGATTCACGTAGGTCAGATAGTTGAGGTTTACTTGGAACCTTATTTTGACCTTCTTGATCTTTTCTTTGTTCAACAGCACGTGATAATTGTGACAAAGCCATAATTGGAACATCAAGCTCTAATGCTAAAAGTTTTAATGCACGAGATATAATCGAT
>JAEETF010000066.1 GCA_016290195.1 Bacilli bacterium
ATAATGGTAATATTACTCTTGATATCTTAGAAAAAGGTACTAATTACTTATTGTGTGAAGTGTTAAATAGTGGAGAAATTAAAACAGGAACTACATTTACAATTCCAGGTAGAAAAATTAATATGCCTTTTTTAAATCAAAAAGATATAGATGATATTACATTTGCTTCTACTAATCATTGTGATTTTATAGCTCTTTCATTTGTATCAAGCCCAGATGATGTTCTTGATGTTAGTGATTTATTAATAGAACTTAATAATAATCATCTTGATATATTAACAAAAGTAGAAAATAAAGATGCTTATGATGAAATAGATGAAATTATTAAATTAAGTGATGGTATTATAGTTGCTCGTGGTGATTTAGGCGCTGCAGTTGCTATGGAAGAAGTACCGCTTATGCAAAAAGAAATAATTTCCAAATGTCATAGAGAAGGAAAAATAAGTATTGTGTCAACATCATTTTTAGGAAATGATGAAAACAATTTAGTACCAACTAGAGCTGAGGTAAGCGATGTATCTAATGCTGTACTTGATGGTGCTGATGTCATCATTTTGAATGATGATTGCTTAAATAATAAATATCAAGTAGAAGTTGTAAAAACACTTGAAAAAATCATACATGCCACAGAAAGTAGTGAATTAATACATACCAATAAAATATATCCATTGATTGCTAAGGATATAACATCTTCTGTTGCATATAGTGCACTTACTTGTGCTGAAAACTTAGAATGTGTAGCAATTGTTGCTCCAACTATGAGTGGATATACAGCTAAAAAATTGAGTAATTTAAAACCAAATTGCCCAATTATAGCTATTAGTCCTAATTTGGATACCGCTAAAAACTTATCACTTTATTATGGCGTATATCCAGTTGTTTCCCCTGATGTAAAAACTTTTGATGATGTTATTAAAGTAGCTAGAACTTGTGTAATGTCAATGATGAAAGCAGAAGAAAAAAGTAAAATAGTTATTACAGGTGGTTATCCATTTAATAATGTTAAACATACAAATTTTATGAAAATAGAAGAATTATAAAAAAATCTTAAAGGAGTTGCTAGTAATGAATACAATCAGTAAATTAATTGGTTTTGATTACGATAACGCTATTGCTAGTGAAAAGATGACCATACAAGGTTCAAAATATCGTTTCACTGTTTTAAGCGAATCTTTATTGCGCCTTGAATATGCTGAAGATGGCGTGTTTGAAAATCGTCCATCATTACTAGCATCTAATCGTAAATTTAAAGAAGTACCATTTAATTTTTCACAAGATGATTCAAAAATAAAAATTGAAACTACGTATTTTAAATTAACATATCGTAAAGAAAAAGAATTTAAAGGCAGTAGTTTTGTTCCAGATGCTAATTTAAAAGTTGAACTTGTAAGTACATCAAAATCATGGCATTATAACCATCCAGAAATAAGAAATATTGGAGCTCCTGGCAAAGAATTATATGATGAAAAAGGAAGAGTATCTTTTGTTAAAGGACTTTATTCATCAGATGGATTTGTATGTCTTGATGATTCTAAAACAGGTATTGTGATGGAAAATGGCGATATTTTTGCAAGAGATGGTAATAAAATAGATTTATATCTATTTATGTATGGAAATGATTTTGGAAAATGTTTAAATGATTATTTTGTTCTTACGGGAAAACCACCAATGCTTCCTAGATATGCTTTAGGAAACTGGTGGAGTAGAGATGTAGATTATGATTCAAAATCTCTTATGGAACTTATTAAAAACTTTTCTGATAATAATATTCCAGTATCACTTATTTATTTAAACCATAACTGGCATATAAATCGTTTTGATAATCAAGAAAAAATTCAATCAGGTTTTACTGTTGATAAAGAAAAATTTCCAAATCCTATGGATTTAGTTAATATAGTACATAGTAAAAATATTAAAGTTGGTTTAAGTATTAATCCAACAGAAGGTATATATCCATATGAAAATGGTTATCAACAATTTAAAAATTATGTAGGCTCTAATGAAAATATAGTTCCATTTAATACATTTGAAGGAAAAACTTATATAGCTTATTATAATTTCTTATTGAAACCACTTTTAGATGCTAATGTAGATGCATTTTGGTTATATGGAAAGAAAATTAGTAAAGATGAACAAAGTGCTCTTAATATTTATCACACAGCTAATGTATTAAATTTAAATAAGAGAATTCTTCTTCTTACTAATAATTCTTTAATTGCTCCTCATAGATATCCAGTATTATACTCTGGTAATTCTATTGTTAACTGGGATACATTAAAAAAAGTTCCATTTCATAATTTAAGTGCAGCTAATATTGGTGTTAGTTGGTGGAGTCATGATATAGGAGGCTTCCATAAGGGAGTAGAAGATAATGAACTTTATAGAAGATTTGTTCAACTTGGAGTATTTAGCCCTATATTAAAACTTGGTTCTGCTGGTGGTAAATATTATAAACGTGAACCATGGAGATGGGAAATAAAAACATTTAGAATAGTTAGAGATTATTTAAAATTAAGACATAAATTAATACCTTATTTATATAATGAAATGTATAAGTATCATATGACTGGTATGCCACTTGTAAAACCACTTTATTACCAAGTACCAAAAATGTATGATGATACTATTTATCGTAATGAATATTATTTTGGTAGTGAAATGTTTGTAGCTCCAATTATTGATAAAAAAGATACTGATATGAATCGTGTTATACATCGTTTCTTTTTACCAGATGGTATGTGGTATGAATATTTTTCGGGTAAAAAATTTGTTGGAGGGAAACGTTATTTATATTTTGTTAAAGATGAGGATTATCCAGTGTTTGTAAAAGCAGGCGGAATTTTACCACTAGCTAATGAAATAGATGATAATTATACATTCTCATCAAGATCAATGGAAATACAAATTTTCCCTGGTGAAAGCAATAGTTTTAATTTATATGAAGATGATGGTATTAGTTATGCATACAGACAAGGCTTTTATATAATGACTAATATTGAATATCAATATTTTCCAAATAATTATATAGTTAATTTAAAACCAATTGCTGGTAAAAGTGGTATTATTCCAGACTTTAGAACTTATACTATACGTTTTAGAAATACTAAATTGCCAGATAATATAATTGTGCAATTTAATAACGCTAATATTAATTATCAAGCCTATGTTGATGAACATGACTTTATTATAAAAACTGATGCACTTTCAACAACTGGCAATTTAGTTGTTAATATTTCAGGTGAAAACTTAAATATTGGTGTTAATCGTATTATGCGTGATGAAATTATATCAATACTTGATGATTTACAAATAGAAACTGAATTAAAAGAAAGAATTGATGAAATAATATTTGCTGATGATAGAATTAATCAAAAACGTGTAGCAATTAGAAGACTTCAAAAGAAGGGTCTTGAAAAAAGAATTGTCAATTTATTCTTAAAACTTCTTGAATATATAGAATAAATATATTATAATACTTGTATTAAAGGCATTGAAAAAGAGTAGTAATAATATTTAAATATTTAGAGAAAAAGTGGTTGGTGAAAACTTTTATGATAATATTATGAACTTACTTTGGAGCTGCATATATGAAAATATATGACGTAACTTTGCGTTAAAAAAAGAGAGCATAAGATATTATGAATTAAGGTGGTACCGCGGCTAGTTCGTCCTTAAATTTATAATATCTTTTTATTTTAGGAGGTAAAATGCATATATTAATTTCTTTTATAGTAGTATTTTTAATAACTTATTTATTTTATTTATTCTTTGTAATACTGAGAAAAAATAAAGTAAGTAAAATTAAAAATTGTACTGAGTCATTATTTTTAAAGAAAAGATTTAAATTAAAAATGGATAAAATTAGTGATAAAAAATTAGCTAACATTATAGCTATTACAAATGCAAGTATAATCGCAACAACATTTTGTATAATAGAATTTGTAGAAAATTATATTTTAAAAATTATGTTTATATTTGTAACATTAATGGTTTTAATATTTGCTATATATACAATAATAGGAAAGATTTTGCAAAAGAAAGAAGGAAAATAACATGTATAATTTTAATGAAATAGAAAAGAAATGGCAAAAATATTGGGATGAAAAAGAAACTTTTAAAACTGATGTATGGGATTTTAGTAAACCAAAATATTATGCACTAGATATGTTTCCATATCCATCAGGACAAGGTCTTCATGTAGGACATCCAGAAGGATATACTGCAACAGATATAATGGCTAGAATGAAAAGAATGCAAGGATTTAATGTACTTCATCCAATGGGATTTGATTCATTTGGACTTCCAGCTGAACAATATGCAATTAAAACAGGTAATCATCCAGAAGGATTTACTAAACAAAATATTGAAACATTTACAAAACAATTAAAAATGTTAGGATTTTCATTTGATTGGTCTAAAGAAATATCTACTTGTGATCCATCTTACTATAAATGGACACAATGGATATTTAGAGAACTTTATAATGATGGACTAGCTAAAATAATTGAAATGCCTGTTAACTGGTGTGAAGAACTTGGTACTGTACTTGCTAATGATGAAGTAATCGATGGCAAAAGTGAAAGAGGAGGATTCCCAGTTGTTCGTAAGAATATGAAACAATGGGTAATTGATATACCTAAATATGCTGATAAATTACTTGAAGGATTAGATGAAATAGACTGGCCTGAATCTACTAAAGAAATGCAAAGAAACTGGATTGGTAAATCAGTAGGAGCTCATGTTAAATTTAAAGTAAAAGATTCTGATAAAGATTTTACAGTATTTACTACACGTTGTGATACATTATTTGGTGCAACATATTGTGTTTTATCACCAGAACATATACTTGTTGATGAAATTACAACAAGTGAATGTAAAAAAGAAGTAGATGAATATAAAAAGAAATGTGCTGCTAAATCAGATTTAGAAAGAACAGAACTTAATAAAGAAAAAACTGGTGTATTTACAGGAGCATATGCTATTAATCCAGTAAATAATAAAGAAATACCTATTTGGATAGCTGATTATGTACTTTCTTCTTATGGAACAGGAGCTATTATGGCAGTACCTGC
>JAEETF010000067.1 GCA_016290195.1 Bacilli bacterium
ACTAATGATTTGATTGATGATTTTAAAGCTTTTATTTATTCAGATATAGACGAAGAAAGCAATTTTAGAGAAATAGAAAAAACACCATTTGAACTTATGGATGAAGTTGGATATACATTATATGAATGTAAAACAGAAGCAGATATTCAAAAGTTTAAAAAGTATTATGTCAAAGGTGAAGAATTATGTACATTTCGTGGTGATAGATTAAAAAAATGTTTAGTCTTTTTTGCCGTAAAGAAAGATGCTGATAAAATTAATCGAAGCGATTTCTTAAAACCTAAAAGAGAAGATAGATACGGAACAAGTGTAATTAGTATTCAATTTTCTAGAGGAGCTATAAATACTCTTTCAATTAAAAATAGATATAATCATACAGTAATGAATCCAGATGCTACTTTTAATAATAATTTAGAAAATATTAATTCAGGTCTTACTAAAGCATTTCAAAAAGCGTATGATTTAAGAATTCATTTTAATAAAGTAAATTTCCCACTTACTAATTATAAATACACAATAGATTGTGATGGTAAATTTTATAAATATAATATTGAAACAAGAGGTATTTATTTTTGCCATAACAATATAGTTATAGATAATGGTAGAGTAAAGAAACTAGATAAATCAAGATATATTATTGCTGAACAATACATAATTGATTTAAAAAAGAAGAAAATTGATAGATATTCTGGAACGATTTCATTTGATAAACCATATATAGATAGTTTTCAAAAATCTATTGGACAAGTACAAAAAATAGAAGTTAAAAAAATAAATAATAACTTAAAAAAAGTAATAATTAATGATGATATTATTATTGAACTTAATGGAAATAACGCTATTATGGGATATATTAATAATAAAGTTACTACAATAAATAAAGATTTTCTTGAAGATAATGAAGAACTTAAATATATTGAAATGAAAAATGTTGTAAAAATTAAAGATAATTTTTTAAGATGGAATGAAAAGTTAGAAGAATTAATTATTCCAAAAGTTGAACATATTGGAAATTGCTGTTTGTGTTATACTGATAAATTAAAAGTATTAGATTTACCAAATGTAAAAACTATTGGCGATAGTTTTTTACGTAATGCGTCAAATGTTAAAAGAATTATTTTGCCTAGTACAACTATTGTAGGTATTAGTTTTATTGAATCTACTGAGGATATAGAAGAATTTGATATGCCTAATATCAAAATAGTAGGAGATAATTTTTTACGTAGTAGTAAAAAGTTACCAAAATATGATTTTTTTAACTTAAAATATGCAGGAGATAATTTTTTAGAAAATGATAATAGTGATAATGAAATTCTTTATATGCCTAATTTGAAAATAGTATTTAATAGTTTTTTTAGAAATAATACTAATTTTAAATGGATAATACTTCCTACTTTAAAAGAAACAGGTCGTGATTTTTTATTAAAACTAGAAGATACTCATAAAATACATTTGCCAAATTTAAGAAAAATAGATTCAGGCTTTCTATTTTATAATAAATATATTTATAATTTTTATGCCCCTAAAATTAATCATGTAGCTAATTATTCAATGTCACATATTTTAGTTAACAATCAAGAAGTACATGATTTTGTTAAGAAACTTGTTTATAAAAAAGATTAATAATCTTTTTTTATTTTTGTTTGTGTTGTATAATTAAATAGAGATGATTATATGATATATGTTTTATTTGGACTAGAAAACTATTTAATTGATAAAGAAATTAAAAAAATAATAAATGATAATAAAATTGATGAATTTAGTATCGAAAAATATGATTTAGAAAATACTCTTATAGAAAATATAATAGAATCTGCTAATATACATAATTTATTTGCTGATAAAAAATTTATTATTATAAATAATAGTTACATATTTACTGGAAATGTAAAAAAAGGGGCACCAGAACATAATATAGGTATTTTAGAAAACTATATTGAACAAATAAATGAAGATACTATTTTAGTATTTGTAGTAAATAGTGAAAAATTAGATGAAAGAAAAAAGATAGTTAAAAAAATAAAAGAAAAAGCTAAAGTATTAGAATTTAATGTACAAGATAATTTAAATAGTATTGTAAAAAAATTCTTTGATGGTTATAAAATATCAACTCAAAACATTAATTTGTTTATAGATAGAGTAGGTAATAATTTGGCTCTTTTAGAAAGTGAAGCTGAAAAACTTAAAATATACAAATTTGAAGAAAAAGAAATAACAGAAGTTGATATTATAAATAGTATTAATAAAAATATTGAACTTGATATTTTTAATTTAATAGACAATATTATTTTAAAAAAGAAAAATAATGCGATTATGGTTTATAATGAAATGTTAAAACATGGTGAAGAACCAATTAAAATACTTATTATGCTTTCTAATCAATTTAGAATGATGTTGCAAATAAAACTAATGTATAAAAAAGGCTATAGTGAAAAAGATATGGCTAGTATACTTGCTATTCATCCATATCGTGTTAAATTAGGCCTTGAAAAAGCGAGAAAATTCAGTGATGAATTGCTTATTAATATTATTGATGAACTTGCAAATATTGATAGTAAAATTAAAAGAAGTGAAGTTGATAAAAAACTAGCTTTAGAATTATTTATCTTAAAACTATAAAATATATTTAACACTTAATATTTATATGTTATAATTATATTAGAGATAGTAGTTGGAGGTAGTTATGAGTTTTAAAGCAGAAATGGAAGTTAGTGAAAGTGGTTCTTTAGTATTTAAAGAAGTAAATATAGATATTGAAAAATTAACTGATATCAATAAAGAATTGAATGAAAAATATACAGGTGAATGTCAAGGCCTAGAATTATGTTCTTTGATTGTTAGACTTATGGTTCCA
>JAEETF010000068.1 GCA_016290195.1 Bacilli bacterium
ATTTTTAAGTTTATCCAAATAATTAAGTGCAAACATATTAAGATAATGTTCCATTAGTTTTTCTCTATTAGGATAATGATAAAAATCAAAGACTATTCCTATATCGTCACAATTAATTCCTTTTAAACTATTTTCATTATAATTTATACCGAGATTAAATATTATTTCTAAATCACCAACACTAAAATATCTTACAGTTTCATGATCTAAAAGCAACTTATTAATTAAACCTATTACAATATTATCAGAGATTATACCATCTATTTCAAAATCATCTGAAGTTGATGTTTTCTTATGTCTATTTCCATAAAGAAAAGTAAAATATGTTTTATTTTCTTTCTCCATAAATATAAATTCAATTTCTATACATGGACTTACTCTACCATCACCTAAAGATTTCATTCTATCTTCAGCTTCACCACAATATTTTAATATAATATTAAGAATTTTATCATATGTTTCTTTTTCTGTATTTAATGATATGTTTTCTGCCATAATTTCACCTTCCATTATATATAGAATAATAATAATTATTAGTTATATATGATAACATACATATAATAATTATTCAATTATAATTACAAAAAAAGTGTGCTACTAAATTACATAACACACTTTTTAATCTAATAATCTATGTTGCATACCTTCAGCATCATCTAAATACATTTTGTAAAGATTATATATATCAGTATCTTTATATTTAACTTCTTTAAAATTATCATTCAAATCAAGTATTTTACCATCTCTATAACTTATTAATATTGGAGAGTGTGTGGCAATTATAAACTGACTACCCTCTTTTACAAGCTTATCAATAAGACATAAAAGTGACATTTGTCTTTGTGGAGATAGTGCTGCTTCTGGTTCATCTAAAATATATAAACCATTTTCTGAAAATCTATTTTCAACAAGTTTTAAGAAAGACTCACCATGAGAACACGCATGTAAATTACCTCCATATGAACTATATAAAGAAGCAAATCCATCTTCTTCAACTAATCTTTGAACTTCTGTAGAAAAATTATAAAAACTTTCTGCTCTTAAAAAAAATTTCGTTCTAGGTTTATTATATTTAGCAACTCTTAAATAATCAGATAAATTAGATGTTGTATTTTTAGTATTATATCTAAAGTTTTCAGTACCACCTTCAGCAGGAAGTCCAAGAGCAACAGCAAGTGCTTCAATAAAAGTTGATTTACCAATACCATTTTCTCCTACAAAAAATGTTACTGGTGTATCAAATTCTAATTCTTCAAAATTTTTAACAATATCAATATTAAATGGATATTTATCAAATGATTCAATTTTATCTTTCTCAAGTGTAATTTTTTTAACAAATAAATTACTATCTAATCCCATAATATCACCAACTTTATTTATATTATAACATTAAACTATGTAATTAATAAAAAAACGTTGAAATATAATATTCAACGGTAACATTCGTATGGTGCCGAAAATAGGACTTGAACCTACGACCTGCTGATTACGAGACAGCTGCTCTACCAGCTAAGCTATTTCGGCATAACATATTTATTATATATATTTTTAATTTAATATGCAAGTATAATAATTATATTTAATTTTTTTTAAATTTTTATTCAAAAAAATATTGACAAATTTACCTTTTTCGATTAGTATAGTAATCACCAATTCGAATTAGGCGAATTGGTGCTAGTATCACACTAGCCAACCCCTTTTTATTCTTTTATGGAACTGTTCTCAGGGGGACAGTTCCAATTTTTTTATACGAAAAAAAGAACTATTAGTCGTTCTTTTTTCTTTGGCCGAATCGATGCTTCTAGCATCCCCCTTTATTCTTTTGGGCATACCTGTTACCCTAAGAATATTATATTATATGGCCATTTTATTTTGCAACAAAATATTTTTTTGAGTTGTCAACTAGTCGTCAACCTTAGTTTCTAAGCTTTTATAGTATTCTACTCTTTTCATAGCAAATTCTTTATTTTCTTTTATTAATTCTTCTGCATGTTCCTTATTTACTTTATATAACATTTTATATCTAATTTGTTTATATAAGAAATCTTCATATAAATCAAAATCAATATTTTTACTATCAAAAGTAAATGTATTAGTATCTGGATTACGTCTAAATATTGGGAAGTATCCACTCATTACAGCAGCTTTTTCCATAATACTAGAATTAACCATTCCACCTTCTATACCATGTGAAATACATGGACAATATGCGATTATTATAGATGGTCCTATATGGTTTTTAGCTTCATTAAATGCCTTAATTGCTTGCATACCATTTGCTCCTAATGATATTTGAGCAACATAAGCATTTGGATATGCTAGAGCAATACGAGCTAAATCTTTATTATTTTGTTTTTTACCACTTGATGCGAATGAAGCAATAGCTCCTTTTGGACTTGCTTTAGAAGCTTGTCCACCAGTATTTGAATATACCTGACTATCAAGAACTAAAATATTAATATTTTCATCACTTGCAAGAGCATGATCAATACCACTAAATCCAATATCATATGCCCAGCCATCACCACCAATAGCCCATACACAACTATAAGTAATATATTCTTTTAACATAATAAGTTCTTTAGGTGCTGTTTTATAGTCAAGTGATAAATATACTCCTTTAGTAATATTATAATCATACATATTATCAATCCAAGTTTGAAATAATTCTCTATTTGGATTATCCATATTTTCTTGCATTATATTTTTAATTCTATTTCTTAATTTTTCAATTCCCATATGAATCCCAAGTCCATATTCAGCATTATCTTCAAATAATGAATTAGCCCATGGTACACTATATGGTGTAATTGGAGCACTACCACCATAAATAGATGAACAACCAGTTGCATTACTTATTATTAATTCTTTACCAAATAATTGTGTTAATAATTTAATATATGGTGTTTCACCACAACCAGCACAGGCTCCACAAAATTCAAATTTTGGTCTTTCAAATTGACTACCTTTAATAGTATTTTTATTAAATAAATTTTTATTTGTAATATGGCTATCTAAATAATCAAATAATTTTTGTTTTTCTTCTTTTTCTTCTTTTGTATATTCATATGGTACAATAGCTTTCTCTTTAGCAGGACATGTTTTTAAGCAAACACCACATCCAGTACAATCTTTGATTGATAAAGCTACAGTATAATAATATGTAGTATCATTAATAACTACTTCTTTCATATCAGTTTTCATACTATCTTCAAGTTCATTATATTCTTCTTCATCTAATATAAATGGTCTTATAACACTATGAGGACAAACAAATGAACACATATTACAACTAATACAGTTTTCAGATAAGTATTTAGGAATTGTATCAGAAATTCCTTTTTTCTCTAATTTACTTGTTCCAGGTGCAAATACTCCATCTGGATTTTTTAAAAAAGCTGATACAGGAAGTTCATTACCTTTTCTTTTAAGTATCATATCAAATATAGATTTTTTATCTACCTCTATATCATATGTTTCATTATCATCAATCTCTACTTCACTTAAAGATTCAATAGCTACTTTAATAGCATTTAAATTACACTCTACTATTTCTGTACCTTTTTTACTAAATTTAGTTTTAATATATTCTTCCAATTTAGAATATGCTTCATCAAATGGAAGTAAATCAAGTAATTTAACTATTACTGTTTCCATAATAGTACTTATTTTACCTGGAATATGATTATTATTTGCGATTTCATATGCATTAATTTTATAGACTTTAATATTTTTTTCTTTAATTATTTTTTTAGCTAAATTAGGTAATATTTTATTTAATTCTTCGTCATTTTTTATTGTATTAATAACAAATATACCATTTTCTTTAATATTAGATAATAAATCAAATTCTTCTAAATATTGTTCTTTTGAAAGTACTACTAATTTAGGATTTTGACAATAGTATTCATTTCTTATTTTATTATCATTAAATCTTAAATGACTAATAGTTACACCGCCAGATTTTTTAGAATCATATTGAAAATATCCTTGTACATATTTATCAGTATTTTCACCAATTAATTTAATAAGTGTTTTTGAAGCACTAACCATACCATCAGAACCAAAACCATATATTAATAATTCATCACTATCACTTATTTTAAAATCATTATCAACTTTTAAACTTAAATTAGTTACATCATCATTAATACCAATTGTAAAGTTATGATATGGATCATTTTTTAACATATCAAATACTGCTTTAATATCTGCTGGTTTAGTATCTTTACTAGAAAGACCATAGCGACCACCATATATTTTAATATCTGTATTTTGAAGAGCAGTTACAATATCTAAGTATAATGGTTCACCAAGAGAACCATTTTCTTTAGTACGATCAAGCACAGCTACTTTTTTAACTGATTTTGGTAAAACATTTAAGAAATATTCTAAACTAAATGGACGATATAAATGTACTTCAATAAGTCCTACATTATAATTATTACTATTTAGTTTATCAATTGTAGCTTTAATTGTTTCACAGCATGATCCCATGCAAACAATGATTTCTTCAGCATCATTACTTCCATAATAATTAAATGGTTTATAATCAAAACCAGTTTTTTTATTAATTTCTTCCATGTAATAATTAACTATATCAGGTATATCTAAATAAAAACTATTTCTTGCTTCTACACTTTGAAAATAAATATCATCATTTTCAGCAGTACCTTTGGTATATGGTTTATTGACATTAAGAGCCCTATCTCTAAATTTTTGAAGAGCCTTATAATCAATTAAATCTTCATAATCTTCTTTTTCTAATACTTCTATTTTTTGTATTTCATGACTAGTTCTAAAACCATCAAAAAAATGTATAAATGGTAAACTAGATTTAATTGCTGATAAATGGGCAACACTAGATAGAATTGCTGCATCTTGTACTGATGAAGATGCTAGCATACAAAAACCAGTACTTCTTGTTGCATATATATCTTGATGATCTCCAAATATTGAAAGTGCATGACTAGCTATAGAACGTGCTGCTACATGAAATACAGCAGGAAGCATTTCTCCAGCTATTTTATACATATTTGGAATCATAAGTAATAATCCTTGACTAGAAGTAAAAGTAGTTGTTAAAGTTCCTGAAGATAAAGAACCATGAACAAGTCCAGCAGCTCCTGCTTCACTTTGCATTTCAATAACTTTTACTTTATCATTAAATAAATTAGTTCTTTCACTTGCACTCCATTCATCAACATGTTCTGCCATTGGACTTGAAGGAGTTATTGGATAAATACCTGCAAGTTCTGTAAATAAATAAGCTGAATTACTACAAGCTTCATTTCCATCAACAGTTATTATTTTTTTCATATCATCACCCTATCATAATTATATAATAATTAAATTAAAAAAGGAAGGATTAATCTTCCTTTTTACTTTTTGATTCATTTTGTGCTTTTTCTAATTTTTCAAGTACTTCTTTTGTTACAACAATTGTTTTTTCACGAATAGAAGATGCTGTTTTTTCAAGTACTGGTGTTCCTTTAGCAACTGCATAATTAAATAAATCTTCAGCTTTTTCTTTTAATTTTTTTGCTTTTTCTTTAGCAATTTTTAAAGCTTTTTCTTTATCTAAATCTTCTAATTCAGCTTTAATTTCATTTACTTTCTTTTCAATATTTGCTTTTACTTCATCCATATCAATATCTTTTGCTTTATTTAACATTTCATCTAATTTAGCTTTTAATTCTTTTCTAGTTTCACTACCTTTTTTAGGTGCAAATAAAACTCCAAGTGCTACCCCTACAAGTGCTCCTGCTACAAATTTTCCAGCTCCACTTTTTTTCTTATCTTTACTCATCTTCATTATCTCCTTTTTCACTTTTATCTTTTTTCTTAAATAATTTACCAATACCAGATGTGAATACACCTACTACTTTATCTCCAATAAGAGAAATTGTATCAGCAAGTGTATCAACAAGCGATACTGCTTTATCAAGTTTTGCTATCTTATCATTAGCATTATCAATTGTTTCATTAACTTTCTTAATTGTACCAAGTAATTTAATTAAGAAAATAATTAATACAATACATAGTATGATTAATGCAAAGTATAATATGACAGGTAAAATAGAATTTAATTCATCCATTATTTATCCTCCTTATCATACATTGAATCAATCAAACTAAATAAATCATTATCTGCTAAGTCATTAGCATCTTCATAAGAATTATCTTCTTCTGTATTTATTTTTACTTCTTTACTTTTTTTATCAGTTTCAAAACTTTCATCTTCATCTGTTGCAAGTCTTACAATATCATCAATTAAAGAGTCATCATCATCTATTTTCTTTTCTTCTTTTTTCTCTTTCTTTTCAGGAATATCTTCAATCTTAGTTTTCTTAAAGTTTAAAGCACTAGTAAATTCATCATTATTTAATAAAGCTTCAATATCAGATTTTAAGTTATCCTTACCTATATCTCTTTTTTTATCTTCTTCAACGGCAAATTCAAAATCTTTTTCATTGATAATATCGTTATCTATTTCTGTTTTTGCTTCTTCTTTTTCATCTGTTAAAATTGTATCAGCAAGTTCATCTTCTAAACTACCAAATGCTTTATTACGTACATCATCAATAGTAATTGTTTTACTTGTTGATGTATAATGTGTTCTAGAATTTGGTGTTGAAACAACAATATCTTCTTTGTAATAGTTTTTATCTAGAATACCATATACAGGTGAAATAATTGGTGTTGGTTTAAATATATGTCTTTCTTCTCTCACTTGTGTTTTCTTATTATATGCTTCTTTATATGAAGATTCAGTTTTTACTTCTTTTGTTTCAATTTTTACTTCACGTCTTGGTTGTATTTCAACTTTCTTTTCTACACGTGGAGCTGGTTTTGGTTCTTTTTTCTCAGCTTCAAAATCTTTTTCATCAAAGTAAACTGGAAAAATAAACTTTTCTTCTTTTTTTGGAGGAGTTTCAATTTTAATTGTTTCTTCCTCTTTAATAATTGGTTTGATTTCTGGTTCTGGTTTTGGTATACTTACTGGTTTTTCTGGAGCAATCGGTTTAATTGGTGCTTCAGGTTCTATTTTTGTAAATTCTGGTTTTTGTTGTCTAACAAAAGGTTCAAAATCTCTTTCTTTTTTCTCAATTTTCTTTTCAGGAATTTCTATTTCCTCTTCTTCATATTCTTCCACAAAAATATTTTTAAATTTTGATAATAATCCCATTTATTCCACCTCTATACTTTCATTATCATTTATTTCTTCTTCTGTTTCCTCTTCATCTTGTTCTTCTTTATTTTCATCAACAAAGTCAATATGAGTACTTACATTTTTTCTTGGTTCAAATTTGTCATACTTCTCTTCCATTTTTGTTAAGTAATCTTCATCTAGCATTAATTTTACTACATTATAATTAAACTTTATTGTCGAAAGAATGTATGAACAATTTAATATTGCAGTATTAATTTTATCTTTATCAACTACTGTTTCAATACGTGCATAGTTATAAACAAAATTAATTAAATATTTATTATTTTTTTGTTTTGTAATTTCTACATATCCATTTTTACCATCAATATTTAGTTTCTTAGAATAGTATACATCTTTATTTTCATCATACACCATTGGTACTTGATAATAATAACTTACTGCATCAATATATAAATAATAATAATCACCATCAGAATATAATTTATCATTATATTCATCTGTATCAATATAAGTAACACCTCTTGGTACATAATACTTATATCCTTTACCAACATGATTATATAATTTATTTTCTTTAGATAAGATTATACTTATAGTATTATCAATATCTGTGGTATCTATTCTAACAACGGTACATCCACTAACAAGTGTTAGTAAACAAATTAACATTATTATTCTTTTCATTATTCACCACTCTTACACATAGTATATCAAAAAAAAAAAAGAAAAAAAAGTTTTTCCTTGATTTGCAATGTAAAGTTATGTATATCTATTTTTCTACATCTATTCTATATATATGATTACCTCTTTGTTTATAACGTTTTTCATATTCAGTTTCCACATTATCAGGATAATTTTCTTGTTGTAAATCAAACGTTAAATCATTAATAGTATAACCATAGTTATTAAAAGATTTAATCGAAAAACTAAATAATTCACTATTATCAGTTTTTTGAATAATATGTGCTTTATTTTTGAAAATTAAATCATATCTTTCTAAATATTCTCTACTAGTAAGTCTTCTTCTTTCATGACGTTTCTTAGGCCATGGGTCAGAAAAATTTAAATATATAGTATCTACTTCTTTAGAAAAAACATTTGTTATTTCTTCAGCATCCATTCTTACTAATTTTAAATTTGGAATATCCATATTTTCCAATTTTTGAATAGCCCTTGCCATAACACTATCAAATTTTTCAATACCAATAAAATTAATACTAGGATATTTAAGTGCCATATTTATAATAAAAGAACCTTTGCCCATACCAATTTCTATATGGATTGGATTATTATTATTAAATACTTTAAACCATTTACTTTTAAATTCTTCACTATTTTTTATAACATATTCAGATTTTTCAATAATATTATCTGCATTTTTAACATGTCTTAGTCGCATATTAACACCTCAGCACAAATAATATAACATAATTAGTTATTCATAACAAGAACCATTTATAAATTTATGCATATAATTAATTGAAAAGTTTAAAAGGAGTGAATTTATGAAAAAAAATGATAGAAATTGTGGTATGCCACCATATCCTATGTATGGAAATCCAATGGGTATGATGCCAAATATGATGCCAATGTACAATGATCAAATGTATACAATACCTCAAACAAATAATAATAATTTTGATGATTTACAAAAACAAATTAATATACTTGATAGAAGAATAACTAAACTAGAATCTACTATTAAAGATGGTACAACATATAATTCTTTTAGTGAAACTAATTATCATGTAATGTAAGCCTAAAAGGCTTTTTTTAGGAGGATTTATGAAGTTTACTAAAATACATGGTCTTGGTAATGATTATATTTATTTTAATAATTTAAATAATAAAATTAAACTAAATAGTGATGATATTAAAAGATTATGTAATAGACATATTGGTATAGGAGCAGATGGTATCATATTACTAGAAAAATCTAATATTGCTGATTTTAAAATGCGCATTTTTAATAGTGATGGATCAGAAGCTGAAATGTGTGGTAATGGTATTAGAGGACTTGCCAAATACATATATGACAATAAAATTAAAACTGATGATTATTTAACTATTGAAACTAAAGCTGGAATAAAAAATATAAAACTAATTATCAATAACAAAAAAATTGATTCTATTATTGTTGATATGGGAAATATAGAATTAGAATCATCTAAAATACCAGTTAATATTGATGAAAAAACATGTATAAATCACCCAATTAATATAAATAATACTAATTATTTATTTACTGCTCTTTCGGTTGGAAATCCCCACTGTATTATTTTTATGAAATCAATTGATAAACTAGATATTTCTGATATCGGTTATAAATTAGAAAATCAGCCAATTTTTCCAAATAAAACTAATGTAGAATTCATTGAAATAATTGATAAAAATAATATTAAAATGCGTGTATGGGAACGTGGTTCTGGTGAAACTCTTGCATGTGGTACTGGAAGTGTTGCTGCTGTTGTTGCCGGTATTATAACTAATAAATTAAACAATAATTGTAATGTCCATTTACCTATGGGAATATTAAATGTTTATTATGATAAAAAATATAATCATGCTTATTTAAAAGGAACTAATGAAACTATCTTTGAAGGAAAAATTAAAAAAGGAAGATAAATCTTCCTTTTATTCATTATCTTTCATATATGGAATAGATATTAATAGTGGTAAAGCAACTACTACTCCAAATATATATCTAAACACTCCATTATCAGGTGTAGCTATCATAAGAGTAAGCCATAATCCCCAAATAGGTATATAACATAAAATATAATTTTTAATTTTCTTAACTATTACTACACCCATAAATATAAATGCAATATAGAAATATAAAGCTATACTATATTGAAGTGAAAATATAGAGATTTCTGTAGATGCAACTTTCTGAGTATAACGATATGCAAGTGAAAAAATAATATTTTTTTGTTTATAATTATAGTCATTATCAGTATCACAAGTAACCATAGCATCTTTGTAATAATTTGGATACCAATATCCCAAAGTACTACATAAATATGAATCCACAGATATATCAAGATTTTTAATAACAAGGTTTAACCATAATCCAAGATATTTACCTTTATTATCATTAAATATAGCAGCATGATAATTTGGATTAAATTTAATATTATCTACAATTTCTGGCGCATAAACTTGTTTAATTGTATCAATACTTATTAAATCATTAATTAGTTTTCTTTCATCATCACTTATATTACCATCTTTAACTACAATACGAGCAACTTGTTGAAGTGGTATAGCAATTAATTCAGATGATGATGGCTCTGGAGCATTTAATAAATTTAATACTGAATATTTTATAGTAAAGAAAAGTATTAATATTGAAATAATTATAATAATTGCTTCTTTTAATTTTTTTCTAAAAATATAAATAAAGAATGGAATAAATACTATATATATAAATATAGCATTATTTCTTAATAAGTTTACTAAAATAGAAGTAATAATAAAAAATATACAATTTCCTACTTTAAATCTATTTACATCTTCACATAATTTATAAATACTAATTATAAATAATGTGAAAACAGCTCCAAATAATACATCTTTCCACATAGTTATAGAATAAAATCCCATAATTGGTGAAAATGTAAAAAACATTAAAAATAATAATATAAATAGTATAGGAATCTTCTTTTTATAAAGAAAAACTAAAAGATATGATGAAGCAGCAGCAAGCGTAATCATCTGAGCTATTGAAAACACTGCTACTCCACCTTCTGTCGAATGAAAAAGTGCAACCCCTATTTCATAAAATAATTTAATATATAATGTATAAAATACTGGATGATGATTATTAATTGGTCTATCACCTTTAATTTGTCCTAATATATCAAATGAATCAGAAGATAATATTCCTGGAAAATGAGTAAGAAAATAAATACTCCATCCAATTAACATAACAATCAAAAATATTATAAATAACTTTTTAGTATTATAATTATCTTTCTTTGTAAAAGAGAAATGACATAAATAATAATAAATATATGATAATAAATAATAAAAGAAAGTAAATAAGCCACCAATAGATATAATATTTTTAATTTTAAAAACGCTTCCAATAATACTAACATCATAATTTCGCATATTAATATCAGTTACATGACCAACAACTTCAAAAACTGCAAATAACATAGAAGTTACTATAATCCATTTTTTTAATCTTCCAGTAGGTTTAATCTTAGAAGATTTTGAAATAAAACTATAAAATATAATAGCTAAAAATAAGCAAAAAATATTATTATTGATAAATCCTACAACAATAAATGAAAAAACAATTATAAGTGCTAAAAAAACATTTATACCTATTTCTAATAATCTTTTTTTCATATAATTCCCCCACTAAAAATTTTCTTCAATTACCTTTTTCCATACTACCTTTAAATTATCATAATTAATAATATCAAAAGCTTCATTAAAATCTACATAACGTACTTCAGTAATTTCTTTATCTTGTTTAATAATAATATTATTTAAAGGTTTAGCTAAAAATAATACTACTGTCTTATCGACACCTCTATCTGTTATATAACTAAGTTCATAACGCTTGCTTTCATCAATTTCAACATCAATATTTGTTTCTTCCTTAGTTTCACGAATAGCAGTTTCTATTTCAGTTTCTCCTTCTTCCATATGTCCTTTAGGAAATCCCCAAACATCATTATTTTGGTAAACTAGTAATACTTTATTATCTTTAACAATTATTGTTCCACAACATTTTACTTTTTTCATGTTAAACCTCCAAACTATTTCAATTATAACACAATATTACAATCAAAAAAAGAGGATTTCTCCTCTTAATTTGTAAGTGTAAGTGTTGCACTATCAATTGGTAAATTTGCATAATTAGCATCCGTTAAATTAATAGTTCTTAAAGCCCCTAAAGTGTTTTGAACTTGAATAGTTAATGTATCAGTTGTCATTGTAGTATTCTGAACAGTATTATCAAATTCGTGGTTACCATCAGAAGCTGTTTGTTTATAATAGATTATTGGCGCTCCAGTTGCTGCAAAAGGAACATTATTAAATACTGCATCACCATTCGCATCACTAGTAATTGAAGTACCATATTCTGTACCTGTACTATCAGTTCTTACAAATGTTGCGCCAACATTTGGAGTACCAGTGGATGTACTATCTTCTGTCGCATGACGTATTAA
>JAEETF010000069.1 GCA_016290195.1 Bacilli bacterium
ATAATTTTGTGAAGGAGAAAATAATAAGAATGATGTATTTAAAAAGTTATCAATATTATTTTCTTCTGCCAATCTAAATAATAATGGTAATTTTGAAATCATTGATTTACTCTTAGCGACTATTGAAGAAGTAAGTAAACTTGAATACCTTTTATCATTCCAACAATCCATTTGCAATAATTCTTGTATTTCTTTTAACTTAGCATGCGCTAATGTTTGTGATGTGAATAATTCTGGATGCTCTTTAAATTCTGGACTTTGGATTATCTTTTGTATTTCTTCTAACTTAGCATACGCTAATGTTTGTGATGTGAATAATTCTGGATGCTCTTTAAATTCTGGACTTTGAATTATCTTTTGTATTTCTTCTAAATTAGTTGATTTCCATTCTATACCAACTGCAACACTTAAATTTCCATTTTTATTTACAAAAGGAATTTTTAAATTTTCAACATCTATAATTATTTTTTTATGAACAGATAAAATTGAAGTTAATTTATTAATAATATCTAATCCATAATTTTCTTTTACATATTCATATGTTATTTTTAATTCAAGAGGTTTTGAACTTAATACATGTAAACATGATTCAATATTAGAAAAATGAATATTACAATTCTTAATAAAATTAACATTCTCCTTAATATTATTTACATTTCTATATAAAATACTTGGACATTTTTCAATATTATTTGAAGTTATTTTTAAAATGTTTACAAGATAATTTAATGTATTATCTATATCTTGATATTCACCATAAGTTAATATATTATTGTTTTTATTAACTATTTTATCTGAATTAATTTTATATTTTTCACACAACATCATTAAAGTATATTGTCCAATCATATCATTACCTCCAATTTACTTGTATATTCATTATAGCATATTCCTTATTTTCAATTACATCGTAATATTCGATAATATAGATTTTTTCGAAAAAGATACTTTCATCAATTAAAGTATCTTTTTCTTCTTTTTCAATATTAAATTTCATAGATTATCATTTGCTACAACGCATCTTTATTTACCGGGTTTAATAAGTCCAAGGTGACCAGCATCAATCACAATACCTTTAAGTGCCATAAAATCACCTCTAAGATAATTTATGTTATTTACTGAAAATTGCTATAAAAAACAGAAATAATTTCTGTTAATAAATTGTTTTATCATCTTTTTCTTTAAATTCTTTAAAAATTTGAATAATTGATTCTCTATCAATACACTTATTTTCAATCATTTTATTAGAATCATCATTTTTCATTAATTGACTAATATAATCATATATACGATGATCTCTAAATCCAAGTTCTTCCACATCATTTGTAGTAGTACCATAATAAATTTTATCTATATTTGACCATATAATAGCTGATAAACACATTGGACATGGGTAACTAGTTGTATATATTTCATAACCACTTAAATCATAAGAATTAATATTTTTACAAGCATCTTTAATTGCTACAATTTCTGCATGAGCAGTAGGATCATTATCACATAAAACCTTATTTATTCCTTTTCCTATAATTTTATTATCTTTAACTACACATGCTCCAAATGGACCGCCACAATTTGTTTTTAAATTTTCCATTGCTAATTCCTTAGCAACATCCATAAATTTATTTTATACTCATTTTAATTTACATAATCAATAAATTTAGATAATGATGTTGAATCATATATTGGATATCTTGGTATTCTATATTTATCATCATCACGACTTGCTTTTCTAAATCCTCCTACAAAAGCAATTTTAAATCCAGCTTCTTTTACAGCTTTTACAGAACTTTCAGTAGAATCATAAAATGGGAAGCAAAAAGAATTAGTATTTTGAACTACCTCAATAGATTTTTTTAAATCAGTAAGTAAATCGTCATATGAAACACAATTTACTTTAGATCTATGTCCACATCTTGCTTCATAGTGCAAATCATTAGTATGAGATTGAACATCTAAATAATCAGATTGATAATCTTTAATATCCCACCAACCAGTCACTAAGAAAAGAGTCGCATGCATTTTATATTGTTCAAGTGCTGGTATTAAATGATTACCATTTACCTTACTAGTTCCATAAGCACCATCATCTACTGTAATTAAAACTGATTTTTTAGGTATATCTATTTCACCATACATCCATTTTGTAAATTCATCCATTGTAAGTGTATAATAACCATTATCTCTTAAATAATTTAGTTGTTCTCTAAAACGATCCATTTTTTCACATAAATTCTCATGACAACCTTCATCCCAGTTTTCATAGAAGAAATGATAGTTTAAAACAGCTATTTTTTGATTAGAATCTGCTTTTTCTACTACTTTAACTTTTCTAATTATTTTACTTTCATTATTACTAGAATCACTTACAGAATAAATTACTTCATAATCACCTATTTGATTAGTATCTAATTTAGAAGTATCAATTATAATTTTATCAGTTAAATCGCCATCATAATTATCACTAGCTACTGCTCCTAATTCTTCATATTTTCTTCCTTGAGCAAGAACTAATTCATCAAAACTATTTAATTTAATTACTGGTTTTTCATCATCAATTACTTTAATATTTCTTTTAACTTTTTTAGAAACTGTTTTATAATTTATTTCATAGTTTATAGTATATGTCCCAATTTTTTTAATATCAAGATTAGAATCAATTTTTACTTTATCATTTAGATTTTCATTCTTATAAGTACATGTTACACCTTCATCTTGATACTCTTCACCATATTTAATAATAATATTATCATTACCATTTAGTTTAATTTTTAAATTGTTTTTAATACAACTACGTATTAAAAAAAGACCACTAATTATGATAATAATTAAACTAATTATTAAAATAAATATTAATCTTTTTTTCATAGCAACATCTCGATTCTATAAAAATTATACTACTTTATCTATACAATGTCTTTATTTTTTCATTAATTTTACTATTTCCAATTCGGTCATATAATTCTGACCAATCATTTATTCTATCTATATTTTTATGATAATAATCTTTATTTTTTTCACTAGTAAATATAAATGTTATTATATCCATTTGATTTGTATCTTCACAATTATATGGATTATCATCCATAAAATAACTTGCTCCAAGTGCTAAAGCTGCATAACCTTTATATTTAGATATAAATAATACTTTTTCGAATTCTAAATTATTCTTTTCAAACCATTCATAAGTTAAAATTCTTTTGTCTTTACTTCTAGAACTTATGATAGCAAATTCATAACCTTGTTGTCTTAAATTTTCAATAACTTCTTTAGCATGAGGAAACACTTTAGCATTTTCAAAAGCTAATTTATTATACTTGCTATAAAACTGACTATATTCATTTTTTGACCAATCAAAGCGTCCATAAACATTATGCCCATTGTTTTTTAATATTCCTTTACCTCTAAGTTTTTTATCATATTCAAGGGCATACTGAAGTAATGTTTCAGATGTATTAGCAAGTGTATCATCGATATCAATCCCAATTAACATATTTGTCTCCTTTACATTAAAGGTGCAAATAATCTAAGTATAGATTGCCAGAAAGATTTAACTTTACCTACTTTTTTCTTAGGTACTAATGTACTACTAGCAATTGTTTTATCTGCATCTTTCTTAATATCTTTAATAGCATCACACTTTTCAATATAACAACCACATTCAAAATGAAAGAAAAGACTTCTATAATCTAAATTAATTGTACCAACTGTAGCTTTTATATCATCAGATACAAATACTTTAGAATGTATAAATCCTGGTGTATATTTATATACTTTAACCCCATTATTCGTAAGTGCATCTACATAACTTTCTGTTACTGTAAATACAATTTTTTTATCAGGAATATTTGGCACTACTATGCGCACATCTACTCCTCTTTTTATAGCCATTATTAATGAATTAAACATAATATGATCAATTACTAAATAAGGTGTAAAAATATATACATATTTTTGAGCCTGATTAATGATATTTAAATAAACATCTTCGCCAATAGAATCTCTTTTAAATGGATTTAAACTATATGGTACTAAATATCCATTTTCTTTATATTTGTTTTTAAATTCATATTTATATTTTTTATAATCTTTATCTTCATTTTTAACTGCATTCCACATTGTTAAAAACATTACTGTATAATTCCATACAGCATCACCTTTAACCATAATACAATTATCTTTCCAATGGCCAAATCTTTTCTCCATATTAATATATTCATCTGCTATATTAATTCCACCAGAGAATGCTACTTTACCATCTATTACTAAAATCTTTCTATGATCTCGATTATTAACTACTGCTCCAGATAATGCTTTAAATGGATTAAAAGCAAAACTTTTTATTCCCTTTTTCTCCAATTCTTTATAATAATCACTTTCTAAAGTAGTTAAACACCCAAAGTCATCATACATAACTCTAACTTCTACTCCAGCCTTAGATTTTTCTTCTAATACTTCTAAAATTGCTTCCCAAAATATACCATTACTTACTATAAAATATTCAAAAAATATAAATTTTTCAGCTTTCTTTAATTCAGAAATCATTGTTTCAAAAGCATCATCACCAAGCGGATAATACTCAAGTTTATTATGTTTAGTCGCCGAAAATCCAGCATAATTACTAAGATATTTAATTGTACTACTATCATCATCAATTTTTTCATTTTGAATTAAATAATTACTATTTTCTTTTTCATTTTTTATAATATTTTTTACAAGCTTACTTCTTTTAATACTATTTCTAACTACTAAGAATAATATTGAACCTGGAATAGGTATCAATAGGAAAATAATTATCCATGGAAGAGTAAATGAATAATTATTACTATTTTTAATAATCATCAAAACTCCATATAAACATAATAATGAATAAATAAGTCCTATAAATGGTATTCTATGAATTACTGAATAATAAAAAATATTAATTGCTGCAAGTTGTAAAATTAAACATAAAATTGTAATCATAATTCTTAATATAGATTTTCCCATATTTATCACCTAAAACAATTATAATATATTTTTTAATAAATTTATTTTATTTTTTCATTTTCTAATTTTTTAAATCCATATACTTTAGTAACCCAATTAAATTCCAATGGATAATTTTTTAATAAGATATCATCTGCTTCATTTTGAATATTCCAAAATATATTCTCATAGCCATTCATATTAGCTATTGTCATCACTTCTGCATCAGTAACTATATGACATTCAGTTGGTAATGATTCATCAATTATTTTATATATTTTATCATATCCAAAATTATAAGAAGTTCCAGCATCAATAGTATTATCAATGTTAAATGTCCTTTTTGCATAATCTTCATCATCGTTAAATATTTTTTCATAATCATTTTTATTCATTACAATTGGAATAAATATTTTTTCACTTCTAACTCTTTTTCCATTATTAAAAGATGGTATACCATTACTATCAATTTCTAATAATCTACTATTTAAATCTACATAAGTATAAGTAATATTAACATGTAAAAAATCAAATACCATATCATTTTTACCTAACTTTTTATAATAATTACTTACCATGTCAGGAAAATTTTTAATTTCTTCTTGCATTTTATCACCACCAAATTATTACTTACTATACAATTAAATTTTTTTAATTGTTTTCACATATGCATACTTTTTATCTTCAAAATTATCTATTCTATTATATATTCCAATAGCTTTATTTGAAATTTGATCAATTCTGCTATTTTTATTATTATTAAATACTAATGGTATAACATTTCTTTTTTTTGAGTCAACCGAAATATAATAATCTTTAGGTTTATAATTTGTACTAACCACTTTTTTAATACCTTCAAAATTATTCCATGATTCAAAATTGCTTTTTATAATATTTATTATTTCACTTTCTTTTAATTTATATAAATCATTAAGAGTAAAAATGTTTTCATCAATGCCTTTTTTTATAACATCTGCAATATATTGCATAACAAATTTATCTCTATTTCCTTGAAGTTCAGTTGCATACGTATAAACCATTTTAGAAAACTTTATTGCCATATCAACACTTTTAAAACCAATTTCAGGGTTATTTTTTTCATCACTTAAAACACACATATCATTATATACATCATAAATATCCTTAATACTATGGGTGTGAAGCCAAATATAACAAGTTCCTAACACCCCATCTAAACGATCAGTGCATAATCTTGGAGTCTTGTTCTCTAAAACTGGATAATGTGATAGATTATCAAAATCTTCAATTGAAATACCATCAAATTCTAAATATCTTTGTAATTCTTCATCTGATAAAATTACATCTTTAATACTTTTTTCAGATGTTTCTTGATTTTTAGAATCCCCAAGAGCAAAATCAACTACGTGAGCAAAGCAAGGAGTACCAATATCATGAAGTAAAGCAATTATAGTATCTTTTTTATTCTTTGTGAAATGATATGTCATAAACGCTACAATTTCACTATGAGCAAAACGACTGTAATAAAATAATGGACTATATAAATTTGTATAATCACAACCGCAAAACTGAGATATACTTTTAAGTCGCTTCAGTGACTTTGTACTATAATACTTATTTAAAAATCTTATGTCTTTTTCTTCAAAAACATTTTTATACTCATCCCAAAATTTATATTTATTCATAAATGTATTCATAAGTCCTCCATAAAAATTACAAGTATTATAACATAAAAAAAAACATTTAGAATGTTTTTTTTATATTTTTCTTTTACTAGTTCCATCACTATAATCAATTATTATTCCATTTTGAATATTATAAACAAAAACATTAAACTTTATTTTTTCATCTTCAAGTGATAAAGCTTCTATCTGAACACCTTTAGCTACTAAATTATTTCCATCATATATAGGTGTTGCACGATATAAAACATGATGCTTAGTTTTTTTAATATAATCTGCAACTTCATTTTCAAAAGGAACCATATTTAAATTCATTTGTCTTGTACATGTAATTAAATTCTTTTCATTAGCATTTTCCCCTGTTAACTGAAAAGCGATTAAATGACATCTATTATATAAATACTTATCTTCTATTAAATCATCATATCTGATTGTATGCCATCCACTTGGTTTAATCGTACTAATACTTTCTCTTTCACTAGTTGGCATTAAATCATAACCAACATTTGATATTGCAACTCCTGCTCTACCTAATTCATCAAGTTCACTATATTTTTCAAAAGATTTTTTATTTTTTAATTCTTCATCAAATTCTGGAATATTATTATTGATATATATATAATCTTTACCATTATAATCTGGAATATCACTAATTTCATATGATCCTTCTAGTGCCACTAAAATATAATTATAAATGTCTCTATGAAAATAAGAACCTATAAATGATAGTAGAATAAATAATAAACCAAATATATATTTAATACCTTTTTTCATATCTTCACCACTTTTATTTTACCACAAAATAATAATTGACACATTATATATTTATAATATATAATTATACTCGTTCGTAAAGAGGAATTTTATTTTTTACTTAGTATAATATATATAGGAGGAAATATGTTAGAATTAAAAAATATTAAACGTTCATACAAAACTGGTGATTTTGTACAACATGCTTTAAAAGGTATTGATTTATCTTTTAGACAAAATGAATTTGTTGCGATTTTAGGACCTAGTGGTAGTGGCAAAACTACACTTCTTAATATTATTGGTGGTCTTGATAGATATGATAGTGGAGACTTAATTATCAATAATAAATCTACTAAAAAGTTTTCCAATACTGAATGGGATGCTTATCGTAATAATTGTATTGGATTTATTTTTCAAAGTTATAATTTAATTACCCATATTAGTGTACTTGCAAATGTTGAAATGGCTATGACTCTAAGTGGTGTATCTGCATCTAAACGTAAGAAAAAAGCTATTGAAGTATTAACTAAAGTTGGACTTGAAAAACATATTCATAAAAAACCAAATCAATTATCTGGTGGTCAAATGCAGAGAGTTGCGATTGCTAGAGCACTTGCTAATGACCCAGACATTATTTTAGCTGATGAACCAACTGGAGCTCTTGATACTAAAACAAGTATTCAAATAATGGATTTAATTAAAGAAATTTCTAAAGACAAATTAGTTATTATGGTTACTCATAATCCTGATCTTGCTAAAGAATATGCTAGTAGAATTGTTGAACTTAAAGATGGAGAATTAGTTAAAGATTCCAATCCAATTAAAGAAGAAGAAGAAAATAAAAAGAAGTTTTCAATAAAGAAAACAGCTATGAATTTTATATCTGCACTTAGATTATCATTTAATAATATTAAAACTAAAAAAGGAAGAACTATTATTACTTCATTAGCTAGTAGTATTGGTATTATTGGTATTGCCTTAATTCTTTCATTATCAAATGGTTTTAAATTACAAATAGATAAGTTTGAAAAAGAAACATTATCACAAATGCCTATAGTTGTTACACCTACTGTTATGACAACAGATGAAGAAGCTCAAAAACAAGCTATGGAACAATATATGAATAAAAATAATGGAAACTCGTTTACTGATAAAAAAGAAATATATCCACTTATTTCTGTAGATAGTTTAGTGCATACAAATCATATAACTAATGAGTATATTGAATATATTGAAAATGCTAAAGAAGGTATAATTGGAGCTATTAGTTATATGCATGCCTTAAAACTTAATTTATTATATAAAGATAATAATAAAGTAAATATGCTTGATCAAACTACAATGATGGTAGCACTTCCTGAAACTATTGATGGAAAAGATAGTAATATTATTAAAGATAATTTTGAATTAATTTATGGTAAAATGCCTGAAAATAGTAATGAATTAGTTATCTTAGTAGATATTAATAATAGATTAGATGCTAGTATACTTAAAAAATTAGGTTTTGGAGATAAAGAAATTATTAATTTTGATGATATTATTGGTAAAGAATTTAAAGTAGTTTTAAATGATGATTTATATAAACGTATTGAAGATAATTTTGTTGTAAATATTAATCTTGATGAATTATATGATAATGAAAACAATATTACACTAAAAATAACTGGTATTTTACGCGGTGTCGAAGGAAGTAAATTTGCTGAGTATAGCGGTTCTGGTATTTGTTATAAAGAACAATTATTTAAAGATGTTATCGAAAAAAATGATAAATCTAAAATTGTTGAAAAACAAAAAAAGGTTAATTACAATGTATTAACTGGAGAAAAAATTGATGAAGATACAAAAGAAACATTACTTGCTGCTTTAGGTGCTAAAGCTGCTCCAATTATGGTTCAAATTTATCCATCCGATTTTAATTCTAAAGATGAGCTTACTAGTTATTTAGATAAATATAATGATGATAAAGAGGATGATGACAAAATTATTTATACTGATTATGCTAAAACAATTACTTCTTTATCTGGAAATATTATGGATGCAGTTACAGTAGTACTTATTGCTTTTTCAGCAATTTCACTAATTGTTTCATCTATTATGATTGGTATAATCATGTATATTAGTGTTCTAGAACGTACAAAAGAAATTGGCATTTTAAGAGCACTTGGTGCTAGAAAGAAAGACATTACTCGTGTATTTAATGCTGAAACATTTATTATTGGATTATTTTCAGGTTTACTTGGAATTAGTATTGCTATGCTTTTATGTATTCCAGCTAATATAATAATCGAAAATTTAACTGATCTTAAAAATGTTGCAACATTAAATCCAATTCATGCAATTGTTCTAATTACAATAAGTTTACTTTTAACTTTAATTGGAGGTTATATTCCTGCTAAACTTGCATCTAAGAAAAATCCAGTTGAAGCTCTAAGAACAGAATAAAACAACACAAAAGTGTTGTTTTTATTTCCAATAATCAGTTAATTCACCATCACTACCATAGAAATCATCCATAGCAATATGCCAGTAAAAATAGTATTTAAATCTATCTTCAGAATATGTTCTTATAATTGCCCCAAAATATCCAGTACCAAACCACATTTCTTCAGCAACATAATAATATCCGTCATGCATACCAACAAGCATTGCTATATGACCACCATAATATGCATGATCTGTTTCCCCATCACCACTTAACAAATCACCAACCTTGACTCTTCCATCAGCAAGGGCTTCTGGTAAACGTGTTCTAGTACCTAAATCAGTCATATCTTCATAACCTTCACTAATACCTGCTCCAATATCACCAGGATCATATCCAGCTTGTTTTAATATCCAAGTAATAAAACCACTACAATCTAAGCCATTTGCAACTTCTTTTTCGGTAGGAACTGAATATATATAACATCCCCAAGGTCCTGGGCCATACATAGTACTGCTTATATTTTCATAACGAGATTTATTTAAATATAATCCTTCATGATAATATCTTCCTTCACCATCAACAGCATATAATCCTTCATGATAATATCTTCCTTCACCATCAACAGCATATAATCTTCCATTTTCTGAAAAATAACCTATTCGATAAGGAAATTCTAAACCTAAGAATCTTGCTGCAGCAACAGCCCCAGCTCTTGTTTTATATCCGGCATCTTCAACCCTATTTTTTAATATTTCATCTAAAAAATCATTTTCTTTTTCTGAATAAATACCACATGGTAATAATTCTTTTTGAACATCTGGTTCATCTGGCATAGGAATAATTAAATCAGTAACAATAACTTTAACACTAGATTCAATTCCACGTAATTTAAGCTTTATATTAGTTTCTCCTATACCAACTGCTTTAATATTACCATATTCATCAACTTTTACTACATCTTCATCTTCCGACTCAAACACAAGTTTTTCATGAACATCACCACGTGATACTACTTTATAATCCAGTTTATCTTCAGCATAAAGTGCCAAATAAATAGTACTTTCATATGGATTTATTTCATCAACAATACTAAATTCTTCATTTATTATATGTGTCTTTTTTCTTTCAAATTTATCAATCGTATATATTTTATTTATCTTATTTTTAAAATCAAATACACATATTTTATTATCACTTTTAACCGTTGTATCATCAAGTATACATTCTGCATCATCATTTAAATAGATAGCTATTTTTTCACCAAATAAATATACATCTAATACTTCAATTTCATCTGTCGTAGCTGGTAAAATAAATGTTCTATATAATGATTTCCAATCCAAAATAACAAATACAATTAAAGCTAATAAAAGTAATCTTGATATTTTAATCTTACATCTTCTTTTCATACTTCACCTATTCTATCTAATTTTATCATATATAATTTAAAAAATCATTAGTAATTTTTAACTTTTTATTGCATTTTCCTAGGTTATAGTTATATAATTAAAACAAAGGAGGAAGTATATGATAGCTGATTTTATGAGTATCATTAAAAAGCCAGTTGCTGCTTTTGAAAAGAAATTTGGAAACAATTTAAAGAAAGGATTTATTTACTTAGGTATAATAGTTGGAATTCTATTCTTAACTACATTTATTCATCAATTATATAGAACTATATTAGGATTTGATGGAAGTTTTTATTTTGAAAGACTTAAAGATTTTAAATATTTTGATTTTATTTTAAATTTCTTATTAGATAATATATTCTATATTGGTAGTATTGCAGCAGGTATATTTGTTTTTGCTGCCATTTCTAAAAAAGATTTTAAATTAATTGATGTTGTATCTGTAATAGTTATTGCACTTACATTAAGTTATTTAGTTCAATCTTGTTTACAAATTATCTATATGTTTGATTTCATTTTAAAAAATGATTTTATGTCTAAAGTTCATTCAATCATTATTAGCATAGCTACTGCTTATTCAACAATTTTAATGATTATAGGTCTTCACAAAACTTATGATACTAAATTAGATGATAAAGGATTTATCAACTTAGTTATTTTGTTTGGAACTCAAATAATTATTTACACATTACTTTGCTTATCTTTATTACCAAGCTTTAGTAGTTTATAAAAGAACATTTATTGTTCTTTTTTTATTTTTATATGATATAATTTAGTTGGAGGTAATTTATGGAAGGTTTTGGTGTAATAATTGCTATTTTTATTTTCTTTTTAATACTAATATCTATTAAGCAAATTAATCAATATGAAAGAGGTGTTAAATATTCACTTGGTAAATTTAAAAAAATAATGAAACCAGGTTGGAATTTAGTAATACCAATTATTCAATCTTATGATAAAGTAGATATTCGTACAAAAGCAGTTGACGTACCTGCTCAAGAAGCTATTACAAAAGATAACGTTTCTGTCACAATTAATGCCGTTATTTATTTTAAAATATTTGATGCTGCAAAAAGTGTATTAGAAGTTGAAAATTGTTTCTATGCTGTTAGTCAACTTGCTCAAACAACTATGCGTAATGTTGTTGGTTCTGTAACACTTGATGAATTATTAAGTGAAAGAGAAAAACTTTCTAATCAAATTTGTGAAATTATTGATCAAGCAACTGATCCATGGGGTGTTAAAGTTGAAAACGTTGAATTAAAAGATGTATCTCTTCCTGAAGAAATGAAGAGAGTAATAGCAAAAGCTGCTGAAGCAGAAAGAGAAAAACTTGCTGTAATCACTAAAGCTGCTGGTGAAGTTGAAGCTTCTAAGAATTTAGCAATTGCTGCTGAAACAATGTCAAGTACTCCTGGAGCACTTCATCTTCGTACACTAGCAACTATTAATGACGTTTCATCTGACCAATCAAATACTATTATATTTGCAATACCAATTGAAATATTAAGAGCATTTGAAGGCGATGGAATAAAAAAAATAGCTAAAGCAATAGTTGATGAAAAAAAATAGGGTTTAGTCAAAACTAAACTCTATTTTTTTATCTTTAAGTACTAATTTTGCATCAAAAGTTTTTCCATTTTTAGAAATAAAACCTTTAATTTTAGAAGTACTACCTTTTTCAAGTAATAATTTAGCATTTGACATAGATATAACCCTATTACAAATACTCATATTAATTTTAAAATTGCACCCTTCTTTATATCCACTACAACCATAACCATATCTATTTTTTAATACTGGTTTACCACATAATGGACAATTTCCTATTTCTTCACCAAAAAGTCCAGTATCAATATCATCTTCAATACTCATCTTCTTTTTAGAAAATACTTCATTTATTTCTTTTTTAGCTAACATAACACTATCATCTATTGTTATTTCACTTCTAAATACTTTTTTTAAAGCTTTACCCATTTCACTAGTTTTATATTTATCCATACTTATTTGCATCTGTTTAAGTGATTCAATCAAGTATTCTCCAAGTGGTAATATTGTATATACATCTTTTTTTAATTCAATATAATTACTCTTTCTGGCATTATCAATAATACCTGTTCTAGTAGCTTCTGTTCCTAATTCTAATCCTTCAAAAATAGCTTTATAATCTTCTGTATCATCATAATCATCATCATTAATTTTAGCTTTATCTTCTTTAAATGGATTTTTCAAATAATTATTAAGTGTTTCTATTGTATAGTGTTTTGGAGGTGTTGTCTTCTTTTCGATTGGTTTAAATAAAATATTTACTTCATCACCCTTATTTAAACTAGGAAGTAATTTATCTTTAGAAGTATAATCATCATATGCAGTCCATCCTTTTTCTAAAATAACAGTTCCTTTTAAAGTAAATTCTTCTAAATTACCCAAATTAATTTTAATTTCTGTTTTTTCAATTAAACATTCTTCACTACAAAAAACAGCTACAAATCTTTTAAGTACTGCTTTATAAACAGTTCTTTCATCTTCACTTAATTCTTCACTTTTTGGTATCTTATAAGTTGGTGTAAGAGCTGAGTGAGATTCTATTTTAGAATCATCAAATATTGTCTTTTTATCTTTAAATATTACTGGATAATTTTTACCTTTTAAATTAGAAATAATTGTTTTAATCTTATCTTTTTCAGCAGTTGCAAGATATTCAGAATTAGTACGTGGATATGTTAAAAATCCTCGTTCATATAAACTTTGAACTAAAGCAAGAGATTTATCCATAGGCATTTTATATTTTTTACCAAGATAATTTTGAAGCTTGGAAAGTGAATATAATTTACCTGCTTCTAATTTATCTTTTTTTACTTTTTTACTTGTAACAATTGCTTTATTACTATTATACTTATCACATAATTCTTTAGCTTTATCTAGTTTATCTTTATCAAACTTTTCTTTACTATTTAATTCTATTTCTTCACCATTAGTTATTTCTTTACTAGTAATACCATAATAAATATCAGGAACAAAATTTCTTATTTGTAAATCTCTATCATATATAGCTTTAACAATAGGAATAATAACTCTTCCAACACGAAGTAATACTCCTGTTTTCAAAGTCGCAAATCTAGTTAAATTAACACCATATAACCAATCAATATATGTTCTAGCAAATCCTTCATTAGCTAAATTCTCATATTCATTTTCTTCTTTCATTTCTGAAAGTGCTTGCTTAACTGTTTCTGGTGTTTGATCTGGAAGCCAAAGTCTTAAAAACTTTTTATCTTTTTCTAGAGCATTATTAACACAAAGACGAACTATTATTTCTCCTTCTCTATCAGCATCGCCAGCATTTACAATAGTATCTACATCATCACGATTAACTAAATCTTTTATAATATTAAATTGTTTTAAAACACCACTGTCTATCTTTTTATTATTATCATACTTTAAACGAAATTTAAATTTTTCTGGAAAACAAGGTAAATTTTCCATTGTCCATTTATTATCAGTACTACCTGTATATTCTTCAATATCACATAAACTAAATAAATGTCCAAATGCCCAAGTAACTATATATCCTAATCCTTCATAGTAACCATTTTTTTTAGAAAGATTACCAATACCAGCTACAATATTACGAGCTAAACTAGGTTTTTCTGCAATTATTACAATCATGTCTAACACCTACCATACTTTAGTATTATAACAATTTTAAATTAAAAAGAAAAGTAATCTTTATAGATTACTTTAATTAGAACTAAATTCATAAATAGAATTGGAAATATATTTATTTAATACATAATATATCTTATCATTATATACTACTTTACTCCATTTATCACTAATACCAACTCTAACAAGTGGTGTTAATTTTTTAATATTAACTTTATTTTCATTTTTTTCATCATCAGTTTTATATAAATATACATCATCAGCATTAATATAAATAATATCATTTTGATCTAAATAGTATTTTATACTTTCTGTTTCAGATAAATACTCACTTAAGGCGTAAGCTATTTTATTATTGTAAACTATTTTACTATAATCACCTACATTACCAATAATGTAAATCTGTTCACCACTAAATAAATTCCCGATTTTATTACTATTCTTGTTTGGCTTTTCATAAACATTATTATTTTCTATAACATACATCTTTTTACTTAATGTATTATATTTAGTCTTATCCGTAAAGTCTAAATTCATATATTCATACATTTCTGTATATGGCACTTTAATAGTAAGAGTATCTATAAGTAAATTATCAACATATAAATATAAATTATTCTTAAGTAAAACAAAATTAAATTTAGCTCTACTTGTATCTACAAAATAATCACTTCTATCATTAATATAATCACTTATAACTTCATGAAAATATTTATTATAATCACCTTTAAAAATATATGTTTCTTTTACAAATTGTTTGTTTTCTAAATCATAATAAAAATAGTAATTAAGCTTTTTAATTTTATCATCATCTTTATTTTCTAAAATAACATGAATTATTAAAGTCATAATATTGTCAGGGCCAATATAATTTTCATAATCTAAATAAAAATTATAATAATCACTATAATTATCAATATAATTATCTAAAAGTTGCTTTGTAACAGTTATTTCATCTAATTCTAAATTATTTACAACATATTTATTTTTACCATTATTTATTTCCTTATTATTTTTACCAACTTGCTTAGTCATTTCACTATCAAATAATGATGTAGCATGATGATCAAGTTTTACTTCTTTATAATCACAATAAGATTTAATATTAAGTATAACTATAATCACTAATAAAATAATATCAATTAAATATACTAATAATCTTCCCTTTTTCATACAATACCTCTTAAATTGTTTTATATTATATCACTAAATTAGAAATATACAAGAAAAAATAATTTACAAAGGTAATAAAATTATTTATAATATTAAATGGTGATTTGTGTGAAACTAAGTATTATTGTTCCATCATATAATGAAGAAGGAAATTTAGAAGAATTATATAGAACTATTCATAGTGTATTAAAAACTATTGATTATGAAGTAATATTTGTTAATGATGGTTCTACTGATAAAACAAAAAATGAGCTTGATGATTTATATAATAAACATGATAAACATGTTAGAGTTATTAATTTTAGTCGTAATTTTGGTAAAGATGCTGCAATTTATGCAGGTCTTGAACATGTAACTGGTGAGTACTGTGCAATTATAGATGCTGATATGGAACAACATCCAAAATACTTACTTGATATGTATAACTTTCTAGAAGAAAATAATGATTATGATCAAGTTGCTATGACTATAAAGAAAAGAAAAAGTGGATCAGCTATTTCTAGATTAGGTGGAAAATTATTTTATAAACTAATTAATAAATTAAGTGATATTCATTTTGCAGAAGATGCTAGTGATTTTCGTATGTTTAGAAGTTATGTTAAAGATGCCATATTAAGCTTACCTGAAAAAAATCGTTTTTCAAAAGGTATTTTTAACTGGGTAGGTTTTAATACTAAATACATGCAATATGATGTAGGAACTAGATTAAATGGTAAATCTAAATTTACTTTTAAAAGATCAATTAAATATGCTTTTGAAGGTATAATAAGTCACTCTACTAAACCACTTAGACTTGCTACTATATTTGGAATTATATCAGCTATTTCAGGCTTTGTGTATTTAATGTATATTGTTATTAAAACTATTATTATGGGAATTGATACTCCAGGTTTCCCAACTATTGTTTGTTTAATTATGTTAATAGGTGGTATTCAGCTTATAACAATTGGTATATTAGGAGAATATATTGCTAAAACATATCTTGAAGTTAAAAATAGACCAATATATATTGCTAAAGAAAAAAAAGGAATTAAAAACACTAAATAGTGTTTTTTTTAAATTTAATATTTATTATATTATATTTTTTTGATAGAATAATTATCGAAAACATGTTTTGAAGGGTGTGAATTAATAATGACTAATGAAGAAATTATTGCCGAAACAATTTTTTTAGTAATTGCATTAATTGTTTCAATAATAACAAAACTATTTTTATTCAAAAAAGTAGGTATTAAAAGATGGAAAGCATTTATTCCAATATATGGTGATGCAGTAGCATATAAAATCACTGATATGAGCATGCTATGGGTATTCTCACAAATACCACTAATGCTTTGCTCTATTCCAGGTTTAAAAATACCTATTTGGTTAAACAGTGCTGCCTATTTTATAAGTTATGGCGTAGATGTTATTTTTGCTTTTAAACTTGCAAAAGCATTTAATCGTAAAACAGGTTTTATGGTTTTAACTGTTTTATTTCCAGATATTATGCAGCTAATAATTAGTACTTCTTCTAAATCTAAATATGATGAGCATTATAATCGTTATAAATATCGTAAATTAAATGGTAAATTTATTAAAGCTGAAAACTATAAAGAAGAAAAAGAAAAAGTTTTTATAAAGAACCAAGAAAAACTAAAAAAAGAAATTATGTCAGAACCTGAACTTCCAGAAAAAACTGGTATTCTAAAAAAATTAACTGATTTTATTGTTGAAAAACATAAATTAATTTTAGTAATAGTAATTATTTTAGTAGCTGGTTGTGGTATACTTGCCACTAAAGTTAATATAAATCGAGATCTTACAAAATATATGCCAGCGTCATCTGAAACTTCTAAAGGTTTAAATATTATGTATGATGAATTTGAAGAAGTACTTGCTATGCCACTTTCTATAATGATTAATGACCTTTCTGATGAAGAAAAAGAAGTAGAAAAAGATTATATTAAAAACTTAGAAGGAGTTGCATCAATTTCTTATAATAAATCAGAAGAATACAATAAAGATAATCATACATTATTTGAATTAACAATTTCTGGAAAATCTGATAGTGAAAATGGTAAAAATGTAATTAAAACATTACAAGAACATTATAAAGAAAAAGGAAAGACAATATCATTGCGTGGTGAAGTAGCAACTGCAAATGCACCTGTCTTACCACTTTGGGTAATTGCTATTGCCGTAACTTGTGCTTTAATTATTCTAATCATTATGTCTAATTCCTATGTAGAACCAGTTATGTATTTAATTGCCATTGGATTAGCAGTGGCAATCAATATGGGAACAAATTTTTTCCTACCAAGTGTATCACAAATTACAAATTCTATAACATCTGTACTTCAACTTGCCCTATCTATGGATTATTCAATAATGTTAGCAACTGAATTTCATCGAGAAAAAATACGTGGAAAAAGTAAAATACCGGCCATGAAATCTGCTCTATCTCGTTCATTTACTGCAATTTGTGCTAGTTCTGTTACTACCATAGTTGGTATGTTAGTATTAGTATTAATGAGTTTTACAATTGGCCGTGACTTAGGAATTGTACTAGCAAAAGGTGTATTATTATGCTTATTTTCTATATTCACAGTATTACCTGCTTTACTACTAATATTTGATAGATTAATTGAAAAAACAAAGAAAAATCCTTTCGAACCAAAACTTGATTTTCTTGGAAATATATCATTTAAAATACGTAAATTTTCTATTCCACTATTCTTATTAATTATGGGTGGTGCATTTGTAGCTCAATTATCAGTAGGAAACTTATTTACAAATACCGATAGTGAATCTATTGATAAAGTATTTGGACCATATAATCAAACAGCCATAATTTATAATTTAGATGATCACGAAAAAATATCTAAATTCTGTAAAGAGCAAGGAAATAATAAACAAATTACTCAAATAATTTGTTATGACAATACAATTAATGAACCTCTTTCATCAAATGAAATAATAAAGAAACTAACCAATCTTGGTTCAGAGATAAATATAGATGAAGAAATAATTGATATTATCTATCGTTCAAAATATGCACTTACTAATAATAAACTAACTATTAAGCAACTTATAGATAAATTTATAGAAAGTTCAAATGAAGAAGAATTTGATAAAACTATTGATTCATTAATTTCTTCAATTAATTCTTATCCAAAAGATGATTTTAAATTAACTATTGAAGAATTTGTTAACTTTTTATATGATTCAATTATTAATGACGAAAGAATTAAATCATTAACAGAAGATACTAGTCTTTATATCAAACTTAATTCTGCAAAAAAGACCATAGATAATGCCAAAAATCAATTAATTGGTTCTAAACATGGCCGAGTAATCATTCGTACAAAACTTCCTGCTGAAGGTAATGAAACAATGGATTTTATTAAGAATATTAAAAATGAATTAGATAATCTTAATATCAAAGATGACGTTTATATGGTAGGTAATTCATCAATGGCATATGAAATGTCTAAAAGTTTTGATACAGAAAGTATGATTATTTCAATTATTACAATAATTGCAATTTATATTGTAGTAGCTATTTCATTTAAATCTTGGTCTATTCCATTAATACTTGTAACAATTATTCAAACAGCAGTTTGGATTACAATGACTATAACAGGAATAACTGATGGAAATATTTACTTTTTATCACTAATTATTGTTCAATCTCTTCTAATGGGAGCTACAATAGATTATGCAATTATGTTCTCTGAACAATATGTAGCAGCACGTAATAATGGTCTTAATGTTCAAAAATCAGTAATTCGTGGTTATAACAAATCTATTCAAGCAATTCTAACTTCTGCTGGTGTACTTACTATAGTAACTGCAATTGTTGGTAATTTTGCTTCTAGTACTGCTGCAAAAATATGCAAAGCTATTTCTGATGGAACATTCTTTTCAACATTATTGATATTACTTCTTCTTCCAGCACTAATGGCAGCATGTGATCGTTTTGTTATTAAAAAGAAATAAGAACACATATAAAATGTGCTCTTTTTGTTTAAAACTTGATTTTTTTAGTTAAATGTGCTATAATACGCACTCGACAAAAGGGGGAAATTTTATGCAACAAACTATAAATATTGATCGTTATGATGAAATAATTCAAAAACTTAAAAATCTTACTTATTATTATGAAAATACTTTAGCTAATAATAAATGTTTTTTAGGACTTGCTAATGGAGATAACATTAACATAGTACTTCCAAAAAATAACATTCCACATTTACTTGGAGTATATACTGATAGATTAAAAGTAATTAATAGAGCTAAATATACAGATTCATCATATGATATTTTAAAAAAATTAATTAATTCTGAACTTACATACATTGGTATGAGAAATGTTAATCCTGATTTTGATATTGGTAGCCTATTTTCAGAACATATCGATTCAAAGCTAGAAATATTTGTTAATATTCTTAAACTTAGAAATGATGATATACATTGTATAATTAAATACTGTGCTGACAGAAGTTATACATCTACTACTGAAAAAGAAAACTCACATTATTTCATCGTAAGAAAACATGGAACAAAATATTCAGCATTAGGAATTGCCAAAAATGAAGAATTTAATAACTATGTTCCAGTTACAGCTCGATTATTTAATGATGAAGATGAATTAAATGATTTCTTAGAAAAAACTGTAAAAAATCAAGAAATAACTTATCCTTACATGTTCTCAATCAAAAATCCATATAATGACTTTAATATAGATCATTATACTGATTTATTAGAAAAATTAAAATATGGTAAAATATTACAAGAAATAGCACTTAAATATAATGCCATTCCATCTATTATTAATGATGCAATAGCTAATATTAACAAATATTTAAATGGCAAACAAAAAGCTAATAATACATCTTCTATTTTAACTAAAATTAAAGAAAAGATTCGTTCTAATGAGTATATTGACAAAAATGAAATAATAGAAATGTTAGATGGTGGAGATATTCCTGAGGATCTTGAAACATTGATTGATGAATGTAATAATTTAATATTCTATAGTTATAATGGTTCTCAAGCTGATGCAAATAATTATTTTGATACTCAAAATGAAAACGCAAATTTAAAAGAACAATTAATTTCTTTAAGAGAACAAGTAGCTTCATTACAAGCTCAACTTAATGAAACTGAAACTGAAAATCATAGTTTAAAAGAAGAAAATGAAATAAAAAATCAAAAACTAAAAGTATTAACAGATGCATTTGAAAGTATTAAAACTATATAGACACTAGTAATTAGTGTCTTTTTATTAATTGACAAAAATAATTATTTTTGTTATATTAAAGGCGTAATAAATCAATTAGTTATTCGCGTTTTATTACCATGACACTTTTAAAGTGAGGTTAATAATGATAAGAACCTAAGAATCTCATCATGAATGACAAAAATATCGCAGAAAAATTTTGTGGTAGGTTTTTGCTGTTCATGAAAGGAGGTTCTTTTTTAATACCACATATTAAAAGAAAGAAGGTAAATTATGGAAAAAGAATATTATGAAGAAATAAAAAATTGGGATTTTAGTATGTTTGAAATTGAAACAGAAAAATTAACAAATTGGGATTTATATGAACTAATTAACAATTATGCAACTGAAAAGTCAAAAATATTAGATTTAGGAACTGGTGGTGGAGAAAAATTATTAGACTATTTTCCAGATTGTGCTGAAATAATGGGAACTGATCTTGCACCATCAATGATTGAAACTGCCAATAATAATCTAATTAAAAGTGGAAGAAAAAATATAACATTTAAAGTAATGGATAATTTAAATATGAATGTGCCAAATGATTATTTTGATATAGTTGTTGCTAGAAATACTGTTACAGATCCAAAACAAATCTATAAAAGTTTAAAAAAAGGTGGATATTTACTACTACATGGGGTTGATAAATATGATTGTCATAATTTAAAATTAATATTTGGAAGAGGACAAGCATACAATGATCAAAAAGCAATAAGCATAATAGATTATGAAAATATATTAAAGGCAGGATTTAAAGATGTAGAATTAGTACCATTACATGTAAGAGAATATTTTAAAAATAAAGAACTATTTATAGAATTCTTAAAAAAAGTTCCAGTAATAGATGATTTTTCTGAAGAACTTGGTGATCATAAACAATATTTTTCAAATAATCTTAATGAAGAGTTACTTGACAAATACATCAAAGAAAACACATATAATGGAAAAATAAGACTTTTAAGAAGATATTACGGAATAACTGCCAGAAAATTCTAGGGAGTGATAATATGGGATTAAAAAATGAAACTGTATATTTAGAATCTAATTTTAAACAATGGAAAAAAATATTTGAAGATGAAAAAAACTTTTTACTTCAAATATTTAATAATGAAGATTTTTTAATAGAACATGTTGGTTCTACATCAGTCGAAGGATTATTAGCTAAACCTATTGTTGATATAGCACTTGGAGTAATTGATTTTAAAGATATACAAAAATATATTAATAGATTAAAAGAAAACTATACTATTAAAGAAAATAATGACATAGATGAAATATTATTAATTAAAGAAAACGAATCAGAAACTTTTTGTTTAATACATGTTCTAAATAGAGATAGTGATAGATTTAAGAATATGATAAAATTTAGATATATATTAAATAATAATCCTGACATATTAAAACAATATGAACAATTAAAAAAACATCTATCTAATATTTATTCAAATGATCGAAAAATGTATACTAAATCCAAAAATGATTTTATTAAAGAAATACTAGAAAAACACTAACATATTGTTAGTGTTTTTAAATACATAAAATTTATTTATTAAAATACATTTCCTTAGTTATTAGTAATTCTTTTGAAATTGAATCCTTACCAAATACTTTTTCAATTCTTTCATTATTTGTATGTATAAATCCAGCTTTTTTAAATGTTTTTATTGCACCAATTCTATCTAAAGGAATCATATCTGATAATTCAGTAATTTTATTTTTTTCAAACGCTATTTCTTCTAATTCTAATAGTGCATTATAAGAATATCCATTACCTCTATATTTATTTTGAATTAATATTCCCATACCATGAATATTACCATTTGGATAATAATATATTTCTCCAACTGGTTCAGTTATTCCTTCAACATAAATATATCTATAACATCTCTCAGGTTCTTGATTAATCCATTTATCATACCATCTAAGAATTTCTTCATCAGTTTTATTTATAGTTCCAGTATCTTTATTATAACCACTTAAATCAATATCATAACCAGCATTATACGACATAGTATCTGGATCCATCATCCAATTTTGACAATACTTTAAATCTTCTTTATTAGGTATTTTTAAAAAGACTTTACTCATACATATCACCTAATTATATTATAGCATGAAAAATCAACTGTGCTGCTTTCGAAACAATTATTTTTATGCATAATGATTGCGGTGATAAAGAAATGGGATTGTTTAATTTTTAAAAAAATAATAAAGTTTTAAATGGAGTAATTTTTACTTGTAGACATTTTATAAATGGTGAAAGAAATGTTTCATACATTTCACATAAAGAAAATGGTGACTATGAATGTTTTTGTTCAAATTGTGCACAACAATTAGATTTAAATTCAGTTATGGTTGTTGGTTTTGAAGAAATTGCAACTAATGAAAATAATAAGAGTCTTTTAAATATTGCAAAATGGAAGTATTGTTATTTAAAAGATGAAAATTGGTATGAAAAGAATATTGACAATAATGACAAATATGAAACTTGGCTATCTGATATTGAAAATAAAATCATTTACGAAAATATTAGAAGAAATAATAGCTTAAGAAGTAATTTATCAGGAATCAGAATAAATAGATAAATTTAAAAAGATTTAGAAATTTTTTAAATCTTTTAATTTTTAAGTAGAACAATAATCATAAGGGTTAAAACTTTTTTTATTATATTATAAAATATCACAATAATAAACAAGTAAATTTTTTGTGGTATAATTTATACATATAAATGATTATTCTTCAAATGTTAAATTACATTGCTTGTAGCGACGATATATTTGTAATAAACTGAACTTGATGAAAGGAGAAATTTAATATGTTAAAAGATAATTTAAAAACATTAAGAAAGAATAAAGGACTTTCACAAGAAGAATTAAGTGTTAAATTACATGTTGTTAGACAAACAATTTCAAAATGGGAATCTGGTTTATCTGTTCCAGATGCTGAGATGTTAATTAATATTTCAGAATTATTTGAAACACCAGTAAGCGAAATTCTTGGAGAAA
>JAEETF010000070.1 GCA_016290195.1 Bacilli bacterium
AACTAGGTGGTGATGACTTTGATAATCGTTTAATGGATTATTTAATTGATGAATTCAAAAAAGAAAATGGTGTTGATTTATCGAAAGATAAAATGGCAATGCAAAGAATTAAAGATGCTTCAGAAAAAGCGAAAAAAGATTTAAGTGGAATGGCTTCAACAGAAATTTCAATTCCATTTATTACTCAAGGTGATAATGGTCCACTTCACTTATCTGTTAACTTAACAAGAGCTAAATTTGAAGATTTAATTAAAGACTTATTAGATTCTACATTAGAACCAGTTCGTAATGCTTTAAAAGATGCTAATTTAACTAAAAATGACATTAATAAAGTATTACTAGTAGGTGGTTCTACAAGAATTCCTAAAGTACAAGAATTAATTGAAAAAGAATTAGGAAAAGAACCTTCAAAAGGTGTTAATCCTGATGAAGTAGTTGCTATGGGTGCAGCTATTCAAGGTGGTGTATTAACTGGTGAAGTTGATGATATCGTATTACTTGATGTAACACCTTTATCACTTGGTATTGAAACAATGGGTGATGTATGTACTGTTTTAATTCCAAGAAATACAACAATTCCAACAAGTAAGAGTCAAGTATTCTCAACTGCTGCTGATAATCAACCAGCTGTTGATATCCATATCTTACAAGGTGAACGTTCAATGGCTGCTGACAATAAGACACTTGGTAGATTTCAACTTACAAATATTCCACCAGCACCACGTGGTGTACCACAAATTGAAGTAACATTTGATATTGATAATAATGGTATCGTAAATGTTAAAGCAAAAGATTTGGGTACAAATAAAGAAGCCAATATTACAATTACTGCATCAACTAATCTTTCTGATGAAGAAATTGATAAGATGATGAAAGAAGCAGAAGCTAATAAAGCTGCTGATGAAAAGAAAAAACAAGAAGCAGATACAAGAAATGAAGCTGAACAAACTATTTTTGCTACAGAAAAGGCTATTAAAGATTTAGGAGATAAAATAGATTCTAAAGACAAAGATAAAGCTGAAGAACAAATTAAAGATTTAAAAGCTGCTCTTGAAAAAGATGATATTGATGATATTAAATCTAAAACTGAAAAATTAAATGAAACTGCTATGGCTTTTGCAAGTAAAGTATATGAAGAAGCTGCAAAACAAAGAGAAGCAGAATCTAATAATAATAGTTCATCAGATGATAAAAAAGATGATGGCGTAAAAGATGCTGAATATGAAGAAAAATAATTGAAGTTCTAGGAATACTAGAACTTCTCTATTATAGGAGATAATATGAATCAAAAAACACGTGATGAAATAAGTAATGAATATAAATGGGATTTAAGTGTAATTTATAAAAATATTGATGAGTTTAATAAAGATTTAGAAAGTATAACTAAAGAAATAGAAAAATTAGATAATTATAAAAATAATCTAATGAATAGTAGTTCTAATTTATATGAATGTTTAAAATTAGAAAGAGACATTTCTAGAAAAATAGAAAAAATATATACATATGCTCATTTAAATTTTGATTCAGATACATCTAATAGTATTTATCAAGATTTATATGGTAAAGTAACTAATTTATATCAAATTTTTAGTGAAAAAACAGCTTATATTAATCCTACTATTTTAAAAAATGATTATAGTTTAATAGAAAAATATTATGAAGAAGAACCAGGTTTAAAAGAATTTGAAATTGGTTTAAAAGAAGTATTTAGATATAAACCACATACATTATCAGAAAATGAAGAACAATTAATAAGTAGATTTGATAAAGTATTTTCTAGATCAAGTAAAACTTATGAAGCTCTTACAGATACTGATATGACTTATGGACAAATTAAAGATGAAAATAATAATTTAGTAGAACTTACTGATAGTAATTATTCTAAATATATTAAATCTAATGATAGAAGAGTTAGAAAAGAAGCTTTTGAATGTTTATACAAAGCATATAAACAATTTCAAAATACTATTACATCTACTTATACAGGTGATATTGAAGCAACAAGTAGTATTGCGAAAATAAGAAAATTTAATAGTTCCATAGAGGCATCTTTATTTAATGATGATGTAAATATAGATGTATATAATAATTTAATAAATACTGTTAGTAATAATTTTGAACCATTATTTAATTATTATAAATTAAAAACTAAAATATTAGGACTTGATGAATTACATTTATATGATACTTATGTTTCTGTTATAAATGAAAAGCCAAAAGAATATTCTTTTGATGAAGCTAAGAATTTAGTTATTAATGCTTTAAGTGTTTTTGGGGAAAAATATATAGATGATTTAAAACAAGCATTTTCGCAAAAATGGATAGATATTTATAATAATAAAGGTAAACGTGGAGGAGCTTATTCCGGAGGATGTTATGATACATATCCATATGTACTTTTAAATTATGAAGGTACTTTAAATGATGTATCAACTCTTGCGCATGAGCTTGGTCATTCAATGCATAGTTATTATTCAAGAAAAAATAATAGTTATCAAGATAGTGATTATAAAATATTTGTAGCCGAAGTAGCTTCTACTGTAAATGAACTATTGCTTGCTAAATATATGCTTAAAAATAGTAAAGATAGATCTGAAAAATTAATTATTTTAAATAATTTACTTGATTTATTTAAAGCTACTATTTACAGACAAACTATGTTTGCTGAATTTGAAAAAGACGTTTATGAAAGATCTGAAAATGGTGAAATATTAACGTCAGAATTATTATGCGATTTATATTATAAAATAAATCAAAAATATTTTGGAGATAGTGTTTATCTTGATGAAGAAATTAAATATGAATGGGCTAGAATTCCACATTTTTATTACAATTTTTATGTTTATAAATATGCAACAGGATTATCTGCAGCTTGTTATATAGTTGATGCAATACTATCTGGTAAGAAAGATGCAAAAGAAAATTATTTAAAATTTTTAAGTTTAGGTGGTTCTATGAAACCTCTTGAAGAACTTAAAGTTGCTGGTGTAGATATGACTGATTCTAAAGTTGTTTTATCAGCAATAAAAATGTTTGAAGAGATTCTTGAAGAATTTGAAGAAACATATAATCAAAAATGAGGTGAGATGTAAATGGAAAAACGCGATTACTATGACGTCCTTGGTGTTAGTAAAAATGCAAGTGATGCAGAAATTAAAGCTGCTTTTCGTAAACTTGCAAAACAATACCATCCAGACATAAATAAGAGTCCAGAAGCTCCAGAAAAATTTAAAGAAGCACAAGAAGCATATTCTGTACTTTCTGATGAAAATAAAAGAAAACAATATGATCAATATGGACATGCAGCATTTGAAGGAATGGGTGCTGGTGGAGCTGGCGGATTTGACTTTTCTGGATTTGATTTTGGTGATATCTTTGGAGATTTATTTGGAGGTAGCTCTTTCTTTGGCGGTGGAAGATCACAAAATAGAGCTAGAAAAGGTGCAGATTCCATTATGCGTGTCAATTTGACTTTTGATGAAGCTATATATGGATGTAAAAAAGATATAAAAGTTAATACAATGGATACATGTGATAAATGTGGTGGTAAAGGTGGCTTTGATGAAAGTGTTTGCTCTACTTGCCATGGAAGTGGTAGTGTAACTGCAGAACAAAGAACACTTTTTGGAGCATTTATGACTAAAACAACATGTCCTACGTGTCATGGAAAAGGTAAAACATTTAAAACAACATGTAGTGAATGTCATGGTGAAGGAAAAGTAAAAGTAAATAAAACCCTTGAAGTTAAAGTGCCAGCTGGAGTAGCAACTGGTAATCAATTAAGACTTTCTGGTAAAGGTGAAGCCGGTTCTAATGGCGGACCAAATGGTGATATTTACTTAGAATTTGTAGTTGAAGAGCATCCACTTTTTGTACGTGATGATAATGATATTTATTTAACGCTACCACTTACAATTACAGAAGCTGTATTAGGTTGTAAAAAAGAAATACCAACACTTTATGGTAACGTTAAATTAACAATTCCTGAAGGATCATCTACTGGTGATAAACATCGTTTAAAAGGTAAAGGAGCACCAGATGCTAATTATGGTCGTAAAGGAGATATGTATGTTGTATTAAAAGTAATTATTCCTGATAAACTTTCTAAAGAACAAAAAAGATTATTTGAAAGTTTAAGTGAGACTGATCTTGAAAGTGGTAATGAGTTTAAAAAGATAAGAGAATATTTAAAATAGCTTTGTGCTATTTTTTTCTTTATTGACAATAGTTTATTATTAAATTATAATTTGTTTAGATTGAAAAGAGGAATTTATATGGATGATATTTTAGTTTTAACTGAAGAAGAAATGAAAGAAGCAATTGTAACAATGGAAAAGAGATTTTCTAATGTTAGAGCAGGAAGAGCTAATCCAGCAATATTAGATGGAGTTATGGTTTCATATTATGGAGTTGATACACCACTTAAACAACTTGCAAATATTTCAATACCAGAAGCTAGACAATTGTGTATTAAGCCATTTGATAAATCATGCTTAAGTGCAATTGAAAAAGGTATATATGCATCAAATGTTGGACTTACACCTAATAATAATGGAGAAACAATTATTTTAAATATTCCAGTTCTTACTGAAGATACTCGCAAAGATTATGTTAAACAAGTAAGAACTATGGCAGAAGAATGTAAAGTGAGATTACGTAATTTAAGACAAGATGCTAATAATGATATTAAGAAATTAGAATTAACTGAAGATGATATTAAATCAGCTTCTGATGAAGTACAAGAATTAATAAATAAATATAATAAAATAGTTGATGAAAAATTAAAAGAAAAAGAAAACGAATTAATGAGTATTTAGGTATACTCATTTTTCTTGTTTTTGTAATTTATTTTTGCTATAATAACATTGATATGGAGGTAAATATGAATTTTTTATCTGGAATTAATAAAAAACTTATTATGTATATAGCTATTGGTGCAGGAGCAGTAATAGTATTAATAATAATAATGGCTATCATTAGTGGTATGAAGGGAAGCAGAGTTAAACCTGAAGTATTAGAAACTAAATTAGGAACAGCTGCTGAAAAATATTTCTATGATCATAATGATTTATTGCCACAAGCAAATGGTGAAATAAGAAATATTAGTAGTACTACTTTAGTAAATGAAGGCTATATCAAATCATTTGATAAATTATTACAAAAAGGATATACATGTAATGGTGAAGTTACTGTTCAAAAAAATGGTGAATTCTATTTGTATAGTACAAATTTAGATTGTGGTGAAGATTATAAAACTACTAAATTAGTAGATAAAATTAAAACTGATAATCCTGTTGTAACTGATGCAGATGGATTATATCAAATGGGTAATAGTTTGATATTTAGAGGAGAAAAAATAAATAATTATATTTCTTTTGCAGGTAAGAACTGGTATATAATGCGTATTAATGAAGACAATACTATGCGTATTATAGAACAAGATATAATTTATACTGATGAAGTATGGGATGATCGCTACAATATTCAAAGAGAAAGTAATACAGGTATTAATGATTTTGAAATAAGTCGTTTAAATGATGGACTTAAAAAGATATATTTTGACGAAACTGTGTTTAATGAATCAGATAAATCAAAGATAGTGTTTAAAAAATTATGTATTGGTAAACGTTCTGAAGAAGAATTTAATAATACAGGAAGTATAGAATGTTCTATTTTAACTAAAGAGGCAGAGCCTATTGGCTTAATACAAGTAAATGAGTTTATGCTTGCTAGTTTAGATAAGAACTGCGTATATTCTTATGATGGACAATGTGAAAACTACAATTATTTAGCAACCTTACAAAAAGGAACATGGTCACTTACAGCTGATGCAGATACAACACATAAAGCATATAAATTTTATGGATATGGTTTTGATATTTCTAATTGTTCTAATACTACAGGTTTAAGAATGGTTATTAATTTAAGTAGCCAAATTAATTATGTTGGTGGAACTGGTACTGAAGAAGATCCATATATTGTTGAATAAAGAATACGAAAGTATTCTTTTTTTGTATAATTGTTGACAAAAATACTTGATTTTATTATAATTAAATTGTAATAAGATAGGATACCAGGTTTATACCTTATGCCTTTGCTAGGGGGTGCTAAAATCAAAAATAAAGTTTTAGTCTTAGTATATGTTCCAGCTCTTAGCGACGAATATAGTGTTTTTATTCCGATAGGTAAAACAATTGGTGCGGTAAAGAAAGTTATGATGGATGTTATTGGTGATTTTTCTGGTCAACAATTACAAAAAGAAATGAAACTACTTGATCGTGAAACTAATAATCTGTATGAAAATGATATGGTTGTTAAGAATACGGGGATAAGAAATGGTACTAGATTATTGTTAATATAGAGGAGGAAGAAAATGAACTTAAATATTAATTATGAGGAAACAAGAAGAATTGGTAATCAATTAATTGCTAAAGCTGAAGAATATAGTAACTTAATTAATAATGTTAAAAATACTAATTCTGAAATAGCTAATTATTGGACTGGAGTAGATGCTGAAAAATATTTTCAAGCAGTTAGTACACAAGAAGCATATATGCGTCAACTTGCTACTGTAATTGCTGAAATTGGTAGCTATTTAATTAAAGTTAGTAATGCATACGAAGAAGCAAGCATAAATAATGCAAATGCAATTAATTCATAATAGGAGGGTAAAATGAATAATACTAGAATACAATATGACCAAATAGAGTCATTAGCTAATAATTTAAGAAATCAGGCATCAAATATGGAACAATTACTAAATGATGTAGCAAATTTAATTAATCAAATTGGAAATTCAGATGTATGGAATGGAACTGCAGCACAAGCTGCCAAAGAAAGTTTTGGAAGATTAGCTAACAAAATGCCAGAATTTTATCAAGCAACAAATAATTGCTACTCACATCTTATGTCTGTAGTTCAAAATTACAAAAGTGTTGATACTACTATTGCAAATGGTTAATAAAAGGAAAATACACAATGTTGAATTGTGTATTTAACGTTATTATACATGGAAAATAATACTTTAGAATATAAACAAATTAAATATATTTGTGATCAAATAGAAAACAACACTAATGAAATTTTTGAAAGCATGATGAAGATTGCTAAAATAGTTGAAAATATGCCAATATTATTTCAAGATGAAGATGTAAAAAAAATATGTGATATGATTCAAAATGAAGAAATCGTAAATATGAAAAAGGAAAACGATAAAGTTAACCTTATTAAAAATGTTCTTATAAATATAGCTGAAGCATATAAAGAACTTGATAATTATTATTCATTAAAGAAAGTTATTTAATAGGTGATTTTATGGCTAATATAGTTATTAAACATAATGAAATAAATGATAGTTTAGAAAAAATAGTAGATGAATTAAAGAAAATAGATTCTAATATAATTAATTTAAATGATAATTTAAGTACTATAGGAAAGACATGGCAATGTGAAAATGGAAACTATTTACAAGAAATTTCATTAAATAAATTAGCAACTTTAAAAAATCAAGAGGAAAATATAAAAATATTAATGAATAAGATTATCAGAAAATTAGATAGTTATAATGAATTAGAACAAAGAATTTTAGAAAATTTTGGAGTAAGTGAATAGGTATATGCAAAATAAAATAAATACTTTGAATACACAATATAATATTAATAATTTGTTTAACTTTATTGATTCGGTCGAAAGTAGTATTGAAAATAATATTACATATGAACTTGATAATAGTAAATGGCAAAGTAATGCAAAAAATAAATTTAGTACATATTTAGAACATGTTACTATGCAAATGGAAGAATTAAAAAAATCATTAAAAAAAATAGAAGAGTTAATTCCTAGTTTTGAAAAAATTAATGACTTAAATTATCAAGTTGAAATGTTAGAAAAAGAAAATATAAATTTAGAAATGTCTTTAACTCCTGAAAATAGTATAAAGTTACAGGAAAATAAAGCCAAAATTGAAGCTTTAAAAAATAATATTGAAAAACTAAAACAAAATATTAAAATGGGGTGGATTTAAATGAATGAGGAAAAATTTATTTATAATCCAATAGTTAAAGAATACTTAAAATCTTTAGAAAACTATAAGGATTTACTTCAAAATGAATGTGATACGGTATTAAAAGGTATAATTGATAGTGATGACGATTTAACTAAGTTTATTAATGGAAAAGTTAATGATTCATATATTGAAATTATAAATAACATTAGTAAAATTATTTCTTGGTGGAAATCTTATGATGATTCTGTTGAATTATTAAGTAATGGGCTTACAAATGATAAAATAAGCAATAATGCTTTTGAAAGTATTAAATTTCAAAAAGTAAAGGAAATAATAAATGAAGAATTGAAATGAGGGATAAAATATGAACAATGGAAATAATCGTGGAACTATGCAAAGTGATTGGCAAAGTTTTTTAAATAATTATGGAGGTAATGGGAATACTTCAGAACAACCAACAGCAGCACAACCAGTGGCTTCTACTGTAATTCCAACAGTAGATCAAACTGCAGCACAACCAGTGGCTCCTACTGTAAATCCAACAGTAACTCAAACTGCAGCACAACCAGTGGCTTCTACTGTAATTCCAACAGTAACTCAAACTGCAGCACAAAGAATAGTACCAACAAGATCACAAAATACGACTACTCAAACGGCAACTACATCTGAAACAACTGTATGGCGTCATAATGAATTAGAATTAAATTCTAATGATGTTATGTTGACAAACTCATCTACTTCTTCATCACAAACGTCATTTCCAACTAAAACAGAAACATATTCAGATAATAACAAGTTAGGAATACCAGCACAATGGAATGTGCCAAAAACTTATGATAAAACATTAAATGGTAGTGCTTGGGGGTTCGATGCTATTAGTAGAGGTCAAACTCCACTTACAGATGAACAACTTTTAGCTAATACATCTGTCCCACTTGACAATGTGGTGTATGTAGATAGTGATGTTGTTGTTGCAGATGTTGATATGATGTCAGATGTTCTCGCATCTACTGTATATGCTAATGGAAAATATGTACCTGGAACCAATTCACGCGAAGGTACAGGGACTTATGTGAATTATTCTGCAGAACAAAAACATATGGCTAATAATACAAACTTTAAATATGTCAATAGAAACACTGGAAAAGTTGTTGCCGACATGTCGGTTATATCTAATGGAAATGGTGGGCAAGAGATTGTTGGTTCCGGTAATATTATGATTCGAGAACATAGTAGATATGCCCCAACTACTACTAAAAGATATGGTGAGTTTGCAAATAAAGAACCAGAAGTTATAAATCTTGAAGTAACATTAGGTAACAATAATCAAGTGGTTGAATTTATCCGCGATGGTCAAAAATATAATGTATCATCAGGTTTATTAACAAGTGGAGAAGATAGGTTTACTGACAATATGAATACTATTGATGAAACAGCATATGGTTTATATTTAGATGGTCAAAATGAAGTAGCTGCGAATTGTAGTGGTGTAACAGTAAATTTGACAACACATTATGCTGATGGTAGAACGACAACAAAAACATTTGAAGCTTCTGATTTACCTAGTAGTAATTTAACTAATACCGCTTCATCAACAGAAACATCAATTCCTCAATTTAACCATATTATTGAATTACAAAAAAATGAAAAGGGTGATCCAGTAGGCTTAATAATTGATGGAAAAAAATATAATGGCGTTCGAAGCAATGTAGGAACGTCTGGTGGAACGGACACAACTAGATTTACCACACTGACAGATGATGGTACTGAGATATCATATTATCGTGATGCAAATGGTGATACACATATTCAATCCGTAAAAAATGGTGTAATCGTTCAAGAAACAGTTAATGGTAAATTAGTAAATGAATACAGAACATTACCAAAAAATGAAACCGAAAATGGTGAATGGAAAACTGGTGAAATGCTGAATGATGGTCCACTAATTCGAAATCAAAATAATCAAAATTATACGGAAATTCAGTCAACGTTGCCTGAAGAAGAAAAAAATAGAATATTGGGAATTGATACTACAAAAGTAACAAGTAGTACTTCCAATGTAGAATATAAAAATCTTGGAAAAGATAAGAATGGTAATGATATTATTGAGGTATGGAATAAAAAAACTAACGAAGTTAAAAAAGTTACAATAAATGAGGTAGATACTAATCAAGTTGTTTTTGGAGACGGGACAGTAGTAGATATTGGAAAAAATAGCAAAGGTAAAATAGTTACTAGCGAATATAATGCTGATGAAATTGAAAAAAATGAAACTGTTGCTTCTGAAGGATTTTCTAATAAAAATAACGGAATATTTAAAGATGTAAAAGCTGTACGTAAAAATGATGGTAAAGTTTATGTTACAGCTACAACTGCCAATGGAACTGTATATGGATATTTGATCCTAGTAATCCGAATGCTATTGTAACAATGTCAGATGGTACAAGAGTTAGATTTGAAGAATATACAGGTGAAGATGGCAAACAAAAATTAAGAAAAAAAGTTATAGAGTATGCAGAAGCAACTATTCCACAAAGCAATACAAAGACACCTATAAAAACATCTAACTCTGGTGGAAATGAGATAAAACAAATGTCTGGAAATGCAGTCACTGATTCAGATACTATAACAGGTTATAGTGCTGTAGATGCAGGTGTGAACAATAAAAAAATTAGTGAAGCAGCGGTATCTTTTTTAGCTTTAGGTGATGTTGCTTCTGGATTAATGAAAAATGAACAATCATCTAATAACGGTGGTCATTCATATATTACGGAGGAAGTAAAAAACTATATTGAAGAAAAAGAAAAAAAGGAAAAAATAGCTGCTGCACATGAAAATTATGAAAACATGAAAGCACAAAAACCAGAAAATCAGGAAGAATTCAATGAAGCAAGGAAAAAATCTGAAGAATTAAAAGAAGCATTACGAAAAAAACAAGAAAAAGACAAAAACGCTAAAAAAATGCAACATGCTGGGGCACCAAGTTCTGCAATAGCTGAATTTAAGAATTCAAATACACAAACAAGTTCAAATGATAATCAAGCAAACTCTAATTCACGAAGCAATCAAAATAATCGACAAGGTGGACAAAATCCTGCTCCAACCACTGCTGCACCATCATCTACGCCATTGACAACTGAAGACAGAATTCAAGGAATGACACGTGCTGGGGCACCAAGTTCTGCAATAGCTGGATTTAGAGGCTCAAATTCTTCTAGATCAAATCATGCTTAGATATGATTTATGTTAAATAAAATCGGAATGTTATATTCCGGTTTTTTTGTGATTATAAAAAAATTATAAGTTTTATGATAATTTTATTTGATATAAAAATAATTGTCATAATAATAATATTGGAAAATAGGTTGATTATTTTCTTTTTTTTTAGTAAAATTATTATGTATAATTAGGGGTAATAGGAGGGTGTCTATGCTAGTATCATTAATTAAAAATGAAAGAATTAGTAATATAAATTTACCAAGTAAATACTATGGTATTTATTGGGTAAATGATATTTCAAATGGTGAGGAAAAACCATTAGTTAGTGTTGAAGCAATTAATGGCAAATGGTACTTAAATAGTAATGAAGATGCGGTTATAATAGAGAATAATGTCGAAGTAGCACAAAAGGAATTAGAAAATTATAAGTTTTATCAAATATTAAATAAACAAAGTAAAAGTATTGAAGTTTTATATTGCTCTCCTACATATGATCTTACTAATGAAAAATACTATATGAACAAAAATAGTGTTTTAATTGGTACAGATGCGAATTGTGATATAAGAATAAATGATGCTAGAATAGAAAAAAATCATGCTCAAATAAGTTTTCAAAATGGATTATTTGTTGTCTCTGATATAAATAGTAAACTTGGAGTGTATGCTAATGATATTCGTGTTCGTAAGCAAGTAACATTAACTTCTGGTGATTCAATTTTTATTTGTGGAATAAAAATAATTGTTGTTTGTGAAAAAGAAAAACCAATTTTAATAATTAATAATCCAAATGATAGAGTTAATCCATCTGTGACTAATTTAACTAAAATAGTTGATAAAGATAACACTGCAGAATTGGATGATTTACAATTGGATGATTTAAGTTTATATAAGCCAGATGATTATTTTCATAAAAAACCTAGATTTAAGGAGTATATTACTCCATTAAATATAAATGTAGATGCACCACCTGCTAAAGCACCAAAGTCAGATATGCCTGCAATTTTAACTATTGGTCCAATGGTTACAAGTTCTGCTATATCACTTATTTATGGATATATGACTGTTCAGAATTTAATTGCTAATGGTAAAAATTTTTTGAGTGCATGGCCCTCATTTACAGTTTGTATTTTATCACTTATGGCAACACTTGTATGGCCTTTTATACTTAGAAAATATACTAAATATAAAGAAAAGAAAAATGAAAAATATCGTACACAACAATATAATGAATATATTGAAAATTTAATGAAAACAATTAATGAAAATCTTGCAACACAACAAAGAATAATTATTCAAAATAATCCTTCTATTAGTGTTTGCCAAGAAATAATTGAGAAGAGAGATGTTTCATTTTGGAATAGAAAATTTGGCGATGATGATTTTTTATGTATTAATATTGGTATAGGAAATATACCTATGTTTATTGATATAAAAGTACCAGAAATTCATTTTCAACTTGAAAAAGATGAGCTACTTGAAAAAGTTGCGAAAATGCGATATGAATTACCAATTCTAGAAAATGTACCAGTTATATATAATTTTTTAGATAAAAAAGTAACAGCTACGATAGGTGAAAATAATCTTAATAAATATTTTATTAATCAAATTATTTTCCAAATTATTACATTACATAGTTATGATGATGTAAAAATAGTTGTTTTAACTGATGAGGAAAAGGATAAATTAAAACAGTGGGAATATATTAAAATTCTTCCACATGCATGGTCAAATGATAAGACAATTCGTTTTTATGGTTCTACTAAAGATGAAATTCGTGAAATATGTTATTACTTAGATAATATATATAATCAGCGTATTTCTAGTGAAAATAAGAAGAATAATAAGATGCCTTTTTATTTAATTGTTACTGATAATTATCAAACAATTAGAAATTTTGAATTTATTAAAAAGTTCTTAGATAATGATAATAATATGGGATTTGGATTGTTAATTCAAAATGATAAAGTATATAATTTACCAGCTATTTGTGATAACTTTATAAATGTTAGTACAAATACTTGTGAAATTTTCCAAAATGTATTAAATTCACAAGTTCAAAAATTTAAACTTGATTTAACAACTCAACTTGATATGTATAAATATGCTAGGATTTTAGCAAACATTCCAATTGAATTTAGTGATAATGATTCAGATGCTTTACCAACAAAAATTGGTTTCTTAGAAATGTATAATGTTGGAAAAATAGAACAATTAAATATTTTAAATCGTTGGCGTGAAAGCAATCCAATTCTATCACTTCAATCTTTAGTTGGACTTGGTAAAGGTGGAGAAAAAATATATCTTGATCTTCATGAAAAGTATCATGGCCCACATGGTCTTATTGCTGGTATGACTGGTAGTGGTAAATCAGAATGTATAGCAACATATATATTATCCCTTGCTATTAATTATCATCCAAAAGAAGTACAATTTATTTTAATAGATTATAAAGGTGGCGGGCTTGCTGGTATTTTTGAAAATAAATTTACTGGTATCAAGTTACCTCATTTAATAGGTACAATTACTAACCTTGATGAAAATGAAATTAAAAGATCACTTGCATCTATTGAAAGTGAATTAAGAAGAAGACAGGTTGTATTTGGTAAAGTACGTGAAAAACTTGGTGATAGTGTTGTAGATATTTATAAGTATCAACAATTATATCGTGATGGTTTAGTTGATGAAGCAATATCACACTTATTTATTATTTGTGATGAATTTGCTGAATTAAAAGTTCAACAACCAGAGTTTTTACAACAATTAATTAGTATTTCACGTATTGGACGTAGTCTTGGTATACATCTTATTTTATCAACACAAAAACCAAGTGGTGTTGTTGATAATCAAATATGGAGTAACTCTAAATTTAGAGTATGTTTGAGAGTACAAGAAAAAGCCGATAGTGTAGAAGTTATTAAAACTCCTGATGCTGCATTCTTAAAAGATGCTGGTCGTTTCTATTTACAAGTTGGTTATAATGAAGTATTTATTTCTGGACAAGCTGCTTGGGGTGGTGGAAGATATATTCCAACAGATAAGGTAAAGAAAAAAATAGATTATAATGTGGAATTTGTAAATAATATTGGTTATCCAATACGAAAAGTAGATACGACTAAAAAAAATAATGATGATATTAATTATGGTGAAGAAATTAAAAATATTATTGCACATATAGATAATCTTGCAGAAGAAGAACATATTGAAAATAAACAATTATGGCTTGATAAGATGCCACCATATATCAATATTAATGACTTAAAAAGAAAATATAATTTTCTTAAAGATCCTTATATAATTGATATACCAGTTGGTGAGTATGATATTCCATATCATCAAATGCAAAAATTGTTAACAGTACCGCTTTCTAAAGAAGGTAATGCTCTTGTTTATGGTTCTGCCGGAAGTGGGAAAGAAAATTTCTTTACAACAATGCTTTATTCTTCAATTACTTCATATACACCATCAGAATTAATATATTATATATTTGATTTTGGAACTGAATCACTAAAAAACTTTTCAGGAATACCTCATATTGGTGATGTAATCTGTGCAGGTGAAAATGAAAAAGTACAAAATTTATTTAAATTACTTCTATATATGATTGATGAGCGTAAAGAATTATTTAAAAATTTTGGTGGTAGTTATAATGTTCATTCTCGTAATTCTGATAAAAAAGTTCCTAATGTTGTAGTTATGATTAATAATTATGATATGTATAATGAGAATTATTCATCTAATGAAGAACTTTTAATACAATTAACAAGAGAAGGCCCAAAATATGGTATATATTTTGTTATTTCAGTTTCTAATCCAAATAATTTACGTTCAAAATTAAGACAAAACTTTAAATTAAATTATGTTTTACAACAAAATAATCAAGCTGATTATTCTAATATTTTAGGCAAAATTAATAATCTAATGCCTTCACATATATTTGGTAGAGGTATTGTAAAAATTGATGAAGTATATGAATTTCAAACAGCTATGGTTTCTGAACGTGATAAAATATTTAGTTATATTGAACAAGTAAAACCACTTCTTATTGAAAATAGTCGTGTTAGAGCTATTTCGGTTCCAACACTTCCAAATATTGTAACATATGATGATATTGCACCATTCTTAACTCAAGATAGTAATATTATTGTTGGTATTCAGCGTGATAATTTGGATACTATTAAATATGATTTGAAACAAAATTATGTTAATTTATTTACAACATTTGATTTAAATTTATTTGGTAGATTTTTAACACCATTTATAAAACAAATTGAATATTCAAATTGTTTTGATATAAATATAATTAATTGTGAAAATATACCGATTTCTTGTGATTCATCAACTATTTATAATAATAATTTTGATGCTGTATTTGAAAATTTAATGAGTTTTGTAGAACAGAATAATCAAATATATATTTCTCAGAATTATGATAGGAATAGCGTATCAAGTAATGTAAATAAACTATGTATTATTGTTGGATTTGATAAGTTTAAAAGTAAACTTTCAAAAGAAAATTCTGATAGATTAGGTACATTACTTGAAAAAGGTAAAGATTTAGGTATTATTAATTATATAATTATTGATACTGTTGATAAATTAAGAAAATATGAATATGATTCTTGGTATAAAACAGTAGTTAATAATACTAAGGGTATTTTCCTTGGTAATGGAATTACTGAACAAATGACGCTTAGAATAACTAAAAATGATCGCAATTTACGTGAAGATATTGCTGATAATTTCTGCTATGTTATTAGTCATGGTAGACCAGAACTAGTTAAATATGTTGAAAAATTTGATGTAAAATAATTTGGAGGACAGTATGATTGATGTTATAATTCCAGCTTATAATGCGCATGATACGATAGAGCAAACTCTTTGCTCTATCGCTTATCAGAGTATTACTGAATTAATTAATGTATATATTGTTGATGATTGTTCAGAAAAAGATTACTCAGAAGTAGTATCTTTTTTTGGACATTTTCTTAATATAAAATTAATGAGACTTCAACAAAATAGTGGACCTGGTGTTGCTAGACAATATGGTATTGACCATTCAAATAGTGAATATATTATTTTTATAGATGCGGATGATGTATTTGCAGATAGTTTCGCGGTTAAGACACTTTATGAATGTATTGAAAAAGATAATAGTGATTTAGTTATTGGCAATTTTACTGAAGAAACAAGTGATGCTTTCAGGGATCATTTAGATGATACTACGTGGTTACATGGAAAAATTTATCGTCGCTCATTTTTAGAAAAAAATCATATTAGATTTAATGAAACAAGAGCTAATGAAGATAATGGATTTAATCAATTAGTTTTACTTTGTAATCCTGATATTAAATATATTAAGGAAAAAGTGTATATATGGCGTAATAATACAAATTCAATAACACGTTCTAATAATTATCAATATCGATTGCATGGTCTTGAAGGTTTTGCTTACAATATTAATTATGCTTTGGAAGAAGGGCTAAAAAGAAATTGTAATTTAGAAAGTTTTTCTAAATTAGCTTATTCAACTATTGTTTCGGAATATTATTATTATCTGAGATATTATGATAATGAAAAAATAAATGGTATGCTTAAGTTAGCAAAACATACATTAGAACTATATAATATGCATCCTATTGATAAAAAAACTCAGATAGAATTAATGAAAGATGGCTTGAATTCATTTATGTCGGATGAAGAATATGTAAATTATATATTACGTCCAGTAATTACTTTTGATAATTTTATTGAACTATTGAAAGGATTGGGTGAGTGATATGTTAGATATTATAATTCCAGCTTATAATGCCCATAATACAATAGGTAAAACTCTATTAAGTATATATATGCAAACATATAATAATAATTTTTGCGTTTATATTGTGGATGATAATTCTGAAAGAGATTATAGTGAAGAAATATCTTTATTTAAAGGCAGATTAAATATTATTAGTTTGAGAACACCATATAATGGTGGCCCTGGGGTTGCAAGACAATATGGTATTGATCATTCAAATGGTGAATATATAATGTTTATTGATAGTGATGATTTATTATATGATTGTTTTGCACTTGAAAATATTATGAGAGTTTTTAGAAAAGATAAAGATGCTGAAATGGTAGTTGGAACTATGCTAGAAGAAACACCGGATGGAATTTATTATTTTTTTAATCATCAAGGATGTTTACATGGCAAAGTATATAAGCGCTCATTATTAGAAAAATACAATATTAGATTTAATAATACTAAGAGTAGTGAAGATAATAGTTTTAATAGGTTATGTTACGCATCAAGTTCTAAAACAATGTATACTGATGATTTGATATATATATACACATATAATAAGAATTCTATAACAAACAAAGATAAGAATTATTCTTTTGATAGTTTAGAATGGTTTATATATAATATGGTGTGGGCAGTCAAAAATGCTGAACAAATGAATTTAAAACCAGAAAAAATTGCCGACATTGTTTTTAATTCAGTCTATTATGTTTATTTTAGATATTTAGATTATAATAATGAATTACAAAAAAATAAAATTTTGTTGTGGACTTCTAATTTGTATGATTTATATTATAAATATGATAAATATTTAAATGAAAAAGATAAATCAGGTATTTATTTTAATTATTACAATTATGAGATAGTACCATATATTTCGGTTATAGATTTTATTGAAAAGTCAAAAGAATTTAAATAAAAACTATTGTTAAAACATAAAATAATTATTGCCAAATGTCTATATTTAATGATATAATACATTTGGCTTTTTCAAAAACACACAACATGGATTTAAATGCCTAGTGCCGTATGGTGGTGTTTAAAGTAGAAATGTTGGAGGAAATAACAAAAGGAGGAATTTTAAATGGCTGTAGTGTCAATGAGTTATTTACTTGAAGCTGGTGTTCATTTTGGACATCAAACTAAAAGATGGAATCCAAAGATGAAAGAATACATCTTTACATCTAGAGATGACATTTATATTATCGATTTACAAACAACTGCAAAGAAAATTGAAGAGGCTTATGCTGCTTTAAATAAAATAGCTGCAAATGGTGGTAAAACATTATTTGTTGGTACAAGAAAGCAAGCTCAAGAAGCTATCAAAGAAGAAGCAATTCGTTCAGGTTCATATTATGTAACTGAAAGATGGCTTGGAGGAACTTTAACAAACTTTAGAACAATTAGAAACCGTGTTAAACGTATGGAAGAAATTGAAAAGATGGAAAAAGATGGTACATTCGATTTACTTCCAAAGAAAGAAGTTATTGGACTTAAGAAAGAATATGAAAAATTAGATAAGATTTTATGTGGTATTCGTGAAATGCATAAACTTCCAGATGCTCTATATATTGTAGATCCATCTAAAGAAGAAATTGCTATTCGTGAAGCTCGTAAACTTCATATTCCAGTATTTGGTATTGTAGATACTA
>JAEETF010000071.1 GCA_016290195.1 Bacilli bacterium
AATTATTTCTTCTTTAGATTTATTTAATATATCCATAAATAAAGAATATGCATCATAAAAATCTCCATCAAAGAATAAATAATCTTTAACAATATCTTTAGGGTTAAATTTATCAAACAATTCATCGATTCTTTTAGTATTATTATCTACTTTTTCTTCTAGCAATAAAAATTTATGTGGTAAGAATACTTTATTATAATTTATGTAATGTCTCATGTTCACAAATGTATCCATTATTCTAATACTTACTTGAATTGCCTCTTTAGACTTTAATATTGTTGCAAGCATATAAATTCCTTGCTCTGTAAATGCTGTATGTCCTTTTCTGGAACCTCCTTTTGAAGTCGAAAATTTCGACTTCAATAATAAATATTGCTTTTCAGATAATCTTAATATATACCTTTCAGGAAATTTATCAGGATTATTTTTCACTGCCTCATTAATTCTTTTAGTTTCAACATCATAAATTTTAGCTAAATCAGAATCTAACATAACCTCCTTTCCATCAATTTCATAAATCATATCTTCGACATTAACTTCTTTTTCTATTATTTCTTTCATTTATAAAACCTCCCTTAAAATAATAAAAAAAGAGACACTTATTCCACATAAGTATCTCCGAAATCATGTATATTTCTATTTTGCCTCTAGAAATATACCCTATCGTACAAATTGTCATATAAATATCAGGCAAACTATTTAATACACTTTAATCATATCATTAACTATATGTTCTTACAATAGTTCTTAATTAGTTTCTAAAATCTTTTTCATTTATTTTAATTATTTCTTTTATAGTTTTTTCTTCACGATTTATATAAGGAAAATTTCTTTTGTAAATATTAAATATTTCTTCCAAATTAATCACCTCTTACTTTATAATTTTTATTTTATCTTCATCATTTATTTTTTCTATTTTACCATCTTTAAGCAAATAGGCTTCTCCATATAAATAATTTTCATTATCAATTAAAATATAAGAACCATTATTAATTCCATAAACTATTATTTTAAATGTATCTGGTAAAACTATATCTTCAATAAATCTTTTATTATCTAAAATAAATTCTTTATATTCATCATAATGAGGTAATATATTTATATTTGTAAGAGCTAATCCCTTTAGTATTCTTTGAAAGTTTGGATCAAGAGATTCACCTTCTAATTCTGGAGCACAATATACATTATCTGCCATATTCATAGCACCAGCAGATCCCCCTATTATTAAAGCATTAGTATTTTTAATTTTTTCTCTTAAATTTATATTACTTAAAAAAGCATTTTGTGTTGGAACATGTCCACCACATAAAAATATTAAATCTGCCTTTTCTAATAATTCATCTATTTTATTTTCAGTTCTTGAATCTAATATATAATAATTCTTAAAAGGTAATGTTAAGTCAAATGATTTAAATGTAGCATTTGCATATATATCAGTCGCTTCACTATTAAATTCATTACTTGCTACAAATAGAAAATTATCATATTTTTTCACATATTTTTTAATATTATCTAATATATGATTTTGATTACCAAAGTTTTTAGCAATCTTATTACCATTTTCATCTTTATCATATAAATCTAAATAACTTGCAAGAATACATTTCATTTTATTACCTCTATTCTCTCATATAATCAATTAATTTTTTATTAACCATATCTAAATAATCTTTCATACCATGTCCAGCACCTTTTATAATATCTAGTTTAATATTATATTTATTACAAAATGTTTCTACATCAGATAATAATACTGTTTTATCTTCATCACCATGAATTATATAAATATCATTATTATGTTTATTAAATTTTTTCATTAAATTATCATTCATAAATTCTATAAATGAGTCTCTAAACATTTTTCTTCCATTTAAAAATTCATAATATTTATGATTATCATAATAATCAATATCAATTTTTAATTTTCTTTTAGTACATTCATAAAAATTAACTGCTGGAAATTTTAAAAATACTTTATCAAATTTTTCATCTATTTTATTTATTCTACTAAGTACTATATATCCACCATAACTAGATCCCATTAGTGAAATAGGTACATTATATTTTTTAGCATACATAATAACTTTATTTAAATAATCAATACTATTAGTTAAATTAAATTTAGTATCATCACTTTTATCTTCCCCATGACACGGAAAATCAAAACAAATAATCCCTATATTATTTTTATTTAATTCTTCATTATGTTGCTCTATTCTACTTTTATTTTCACCAAATCCATGACAATAAATAATTATTTTATTCATATTAGATGGAATACTTTCCAAACAATATATTTGATTATCTAAAGCAAATTTTTTTATTATATACAATTGAATCACTTCCTTATTTTATTATCATTTATTACTTTTAAAGCATCTTCTATATCAAATATTAAAATATCCGCTTTTACTGAAAATCCTCCATTTAATGGATAATCAATTGTATCTATAACTTCACCTAAATATTTCTTATAAAAACTAATTGTATTATTTCCAGTCATACACTCTAATTCCATTTTCGTATATCCTAATTCTTTTAAGCCATTTAAAGCTATTTTAAATAATTCTTTTCCTATACCATAACCTTGATATTCTTTTAATAAGTATATGGAATCAATATGACCAAAATCTTTATATTTTTCATCTTCTAATAAACCATAAGAAACAAAACCAACTACTTTATTATCTACTTTAGCAACATAAAAATTATTATTTTTATCATTTATAAGACTTTTTTGTTTTTCAACTTTATCTTCAATATGTTCTAATTTATATTTTAAATATTCATCTGGTACTAAACCTTTATATGTTTCATTCCAGCTATGAGCTCCAATATAACGAATCATATATGCATCTTCAACAGTTGCTCTTTCATAACTAATATTCATAATATCACTTCCAAATTATTTATTTTTAATTATTATTTTATCATTATTTATTTTAATTTTACCACCTATTGGAAATGTAAAAATAGGTGTTGTATGTCCAAAATCAGCATCTATTATAATTGGTATATTTTTTAATTTTTTCTTAGTTCTAATAATACTAATCCATTTATCATAATTCATTTTAGAATTTAATTGTGCTCTACCAAATATAATTCCATTTATTTTCATATCTTTAGCAGAATGAAGTAAAGATTGAAGATTTCTATCAAATTCTCTTAAAAATTCATCACCAGCTAAATCATCATCTTCTAGTAATAAAATAGTATTATCTAAATTTGGCATATATTCTGTTCCTTGTAATAAATTAAGTGTACATAAGTTACCACCGATTATTATGCCTTCAGCTATTCCAGAATTGATGACTTTTATTCCTTTATTTTTAATAAAATTTCTCTTATCTTGATTCAAAAACCATAAATCATCGCTCCACTCATTAGAACTATTTACTTCAATATCAGTATTTTCCATAAATATTTTTTTAAAGTATTCTAAAGTATAACCAAAACCTTTTATCATTCCAAAACTAGAATAATGTGGTCCATAATATGTTACTAATCCTGTTTTCGCATATAGCATTTAGTAAAGCTGTTATATCAGAAAATCCACATATTATTTTAGGATTATTTTTTATTAAATCATAATCTAAATAATCTAAAATTTGATTAATATTAAATCCACCAATTACAGTTAAAATAGCTTTAACATTTTTATCACTAAAAGCATCATGTAAATCATTTACTCTATCTTCTATAGAAGCACACATAAAATTAGAATCAAATTCTTTATTCACATTTTTACCAAACGTTACTTTAAAACCTAAATCTTCTAATCGTTTAGTTGCTACTTCAATTGTTTCATCATTTAATAAATTCATACTTCTAGATGGTGCAACAACTCTTATTTCATCACCTTTTTTTAATTTATTTGGTACAATTATATTCATAATTATCACATCCTATTTAATTTTTTTATGCCAAAATCCTATGCTGTCTTCAGTAGTAAATCCTGCAGCATTATAAATTTTTCTTCTCCAATCATAAGAATTAACATAGCATTTTTCTATACCTAATTCTTTACATTTTAACATTACACCATGCATCATTGCTGTTCCAATACCCATATGTCTATATTTTTCTCTTGTACTTACTGGTTCAATAAATGCAGTTTTTGATTCTTTATCAACATAAACAAAGCAATATGAGCAAACATTATTTTTTTCATTTGTATTTTCATCTATTATCATACACTCAAAACTATCTTTATACATAGATGAATTTTTTCTAGAATTATAAGCACCCATATCATTTCTATAATTTGGATGTTCTAAATCAGGATGAAATCCTAAATTACATGCACTCCACTTATTGTCTTCATCATCATATTCATCACCATATACTAATTTAAATCCATTAGGTAAATCAACTCTAACATTCATTTTTTGTGGATATACATAATTATCATAATCTTCCTCTGTTTGTCTTGTATAACCATTTTGCTTTAAATAGTCTTTTTTATATTCTAAACTATCATTTGCAATCACAAGAAAATCTATTTCACCATCTTCTTTTTTTTCAAATAATGGTTTACAATTTTCTTCTGCATATTTAACAATTGATTTATATAATTCTTCATATCCATTTTTAATACTAATATATATTGCATCACCATCTGGTAATATACATCCAACTATTTCATCATTATCTTCCCAAATAAATATATAATCACTAGATTTGGGTTTACCTTCATCTGTATATTGTGTATCCATTCTATATATTAAATCATGTAATCTTTCAGGAAGCCATGAAGTCATATTTTTATTTTCTAAATACTGATTTCTTAAATATGACTCTAATTTATTTAAATCTTTATTTAAATCAAATTTTTTTATTTTCATTTAAATTCACATCCTTGTTTAATTCTTTGATAACTCTTCCTTAATTTTTTTCATTATATTACTTTTTTAATTTTTTCTATTTGTTCATAATAATATAGGTTTTCCATTAGTTCTTGACCATTAGGTAATGTGAATGGGTTAGTATCAACAAATTTACCACCCATATGTTTATAAAATTCGTTTGATGGATTTTCTTGTAAACAACCAATAATCATCTTACTATAACCCATATCTTTTAATTCATTAATGGCTTTAGAAAACAGAATTTTACCAAATCCTTTTTTCTTAATACTATCTAATAGATATAATGCGCCAAGTTCTCCACATTCACTATATTTTTCATATTTAGTTTTACGAACTCTTAATATTCCAACATATTCATTATTATAATTTAATAAAAATCTTCTACTACTATCGTTAATTCTTTCTTTTAAATTTAATATTGCTTTTTGTATTTCTTCTTCAGTATTAATTAATTCTAAAAAATCATCATTAACTATTCCCTTATAAGACTGTTTCCAAGCTAGTGCATTAACTCTAGCATAATACTCTACATTATTGATATTCATTTCTTCTATTACATAATCCATATATTTATCCCCTAAATTCATATACAATATCATCATTTGCTTTATTTATTCCACCTGCTTTTTCATAACATTTACAGGCTGAAATATTACTTTTATTTGTTATCAAAAACATCTTATAAAATCCTAATGTTTTAATATAATTATGTGCAAATGATATTAACTTAGTACCATAACCTTTTCCTTGATATTTTGGCATAACATCAATAGCTTCAAGATAGAATACCTTTCTACCATCTGGCTTTAATAAAATATAGCCAAATGCAAATCCAACTATTTTATTATTTTCTTTTGCAATAAATCCTAAATTATTTTTACTATCTATAAACTTTTTCAAATCTTTTATATTATATTTTGTATTTTCATCATCTACAAAATCTAACATAAATTCTAAATCTTGTTCTTCTAATAATTTATAATTCATAATTTCATCACCTCTTAATACTTTTTAGTAAAGTATTATCATAATATTCAAACATATCATTTATGATAGTAGTACCATACTCTTTTATTTTATCAAAATTACTCATTAAATTTTGAAATTCTTCATAACTTAATTTTTCATTTAAATATCTAACACATAGGTATGCTAAATCATATCCATTATATTTTTCATTAACAAAGCTTGTGCCATGAGTAATCTCATTTAAATTATCAGGTATAATTATTGTTTCTTCTTTTACTCTTAAATAATATGTTTTAAATTTTTCTATATCTAATAATTTATTTTTTTCTCCTGATAAAAATTGTGCCATTCCTTCATCATACCAAACAATTCTTTTAGAATAATCATTGTTTAATATATATTTCATGTATAAAATATGAAATAATTCATGATTGGCAAGATATAGTTTTTTCTTATATTTATATGAATTAATATCAATATTTGGTTCAATAAAGGCATTTATCATTCCATTATCATATGTACCAGTTGCATAATCTGGTAATGATTCTTTTTCACCTCTAATATTATAAATAAACTCTCTAAACTTATTTATATCATCAAAATAATTAATTACTACTGGTTCTAACTCTTCTACTTTAAATAGTTTTTTATACTCTTTTATTTTATTTACTAAAATATCATTCATATTATCTGTAATATATTTTAATGAATTTGGTGAATTTAATATATATTCTTTATTCATTTTATCATCCCCTTAGTTTCTTGTTTTGATTATAGTTTTCAATAACTTCTTCTATCACATTCATTGTAATAATAAACCTATTATCTTCATATTTCATTTTTATCACCTATTAATATTTCTACTTTTAAGAGACTCTCCAGATAACATTCTGGCATCATATTTTTCATTATTTGGAACTTTTAAATATATATTTGCCATATCATCACTTCACTTTTATATTAAATTTGTATATATAATAATTTATTGATTCATTAATTAAATCACTATTTTCTAATTTTTTTATATAATTATTATCATATATTTTTTTTATAAATTCAGATTTGCCTTCTATTTCAATCAAGTATGAAACTATTAAATATGAATGATAATATGAAATAGATCCATTAAATTCATTTACTAATTCATTCATACTTAAAGGGTTATCAACATCAATTTTTTCTTTTAATACATATTCTAATTCATTACTATATGTATCTTCTAAATGACTATATATCATTTCTTCTTTGTACATTCCATCTAAATATTTTGCAATTCCTTCTGTTAACCATTCTGGTTGCTTACCATAAATGTAGTATTGTATACCATGTATCAATTCATGATATATAACATTATCATATTCGTCCTTTGTCCAATCTACATCAGATTTATCTAATGGTTCATAGAAATTAAGTGAATGATCTTCATCTTTAGTACAAGCACACATATAATCCGGATCATTTTTAAATCCTCTTGTTTGTAATCCTTTTACTAATTCTTCATTAGTATCATAAATATAAATATTAAAATTAAACCTTCCATCATCACTAAATTCAAAAAAATCTAATATTTCCTTTTTAGAATTATTAATTATATTTTCTACTCTATTTTTATATTCTTTTGTTCTATTGGTACATATATAATTTTGCATACTCTCACCACTTTATTTAATTAAATCACTAATATTTTTTAGAATTTCATTTTTTACTTTATCATAATATACAACATGTTCAATAGTTTCTTTAACTTCATTAATACCTATTTCTTGTTCTTCTTGTGAATCACATTCAATCATTAAAGATCTTTTTATATTAAATTCTAACCATTCAAGTCTTCCGTTGTTAGCATAATAAATGCTTTCCCAATCTATTTTTTTATCTAATTTCGTATTATCAAAATATGCTTTAAAGAATGTTTTAAATAAATCAAAATTTATATTACATTTTTCATAACCAGACCAACAAAGTGCTAATTCATATAATTCCAAATATGGATTTGAGTATCCTAAGCATTCTAAATCTATTAATTTGTAGTCATCATTCAACCACATTACATTTTTACTATCTAAATCGTTATGACAAATAGCTTTTAAATTAGGTAATTTATGAATTACAAGATTTCCTTTATTCATACTATCATTTAATAACTCAAGTTTATCATATATTAAATTATAAATAGGAGAATTTTTTTCTTTAGCCAGATTAATATAGTATTCAAAATCTATATTTTTTTCTTTGAAATCATTTTTTTCATTTTTTAAATCTATATTATGAATTTTTGCTAATGCCTTACCTATTTCTTCGCAATGATAACTTGTTATTTCTCCATCTTTAAGTGATTTACCATCAAACCACTCATATATATAGAAATACTGTCCATCAATTTCTTGCATTTTCTTATCATTAAATTTTAAAGAATATACAGCACTTATACCATTATCCTTTAGTATTTCTTCAATTCTATCTGCTCTATTAAAATTACCCATTGCAGTAGGTCTTTTCATAATATTTGGATTTAATAATTTAACAATATATCTTCCTTTATCAGTAACAATTTTAAACATTCTATGAGTTAGTCCTCCTGTTACTTTTAAAGGTTCTTCAATTATATTTCCAAGATTAAAGTAATTTACCATCTTCTCAAAAAAATTATTTAAGTCCATATTCACACCTCTTTTATATATTCTTTTTCTTGCAATTATCAAATTCATTAACAAATTGATTAAATTCTTTAAATGTTAATCCCTCAGGTATAGAATCAATTTCCGTTAATTTTCTAATATCTCCATGTTCTTCAAATCCACTTGTAATTTCTTCTATTGCTTTTTCTACTGAAGTATATTTATGTATTCCTCTTTTTGGTCTATTAGAATGTTCAAAATGATACCAAATATCATTATATTTAAATAAAACAAAACAATGCATTCTAACTTCTTTATCAAAGTTTTCTTCAGTTTCATAACTTCTATGACAATATAATTTATTTTCTATTCCCATTTTATCAAAGAAGGATTTAATCATTTTAGCTTGTTCTATACAAGTTCCTAAACCTGTTTTTATCATCTCATCAATAGAACTAATTCTATAATTTTCTCTAAATCCTTTTAGATTACCAATATGAGTTTGCTCGTTTTTATCAATCCAACCATATTCAATATTTATATCCATGAAATCCATTAATTGTTGTGGTGTTCTAACATCATCAAAAAACAATTCGTCTTTTAATGTTACAACCTTTGCACCAAATATAACGTCATCTTTCAATTCTTCTATTTCAGGATGTTTTATTAAATGCTTCATAAAATAAACCATATCATATATTGCTAATCTTTGATATAAATTATCAACATGTATCAATTTTGGATAGTATTTTTCTATATATGACATTATATTTGCATAATGACTAGAATCAGTATATTGTTCTGTTTCTTCACTTGCAAATTTCCAAGGTTTTCTAATCATTCTATAAATAATTCCTAATTCATAATCTCTTGGTGCATATATAGATCTTTCAAAATCAATTATTTTAATTTTTCCATCATCGTAAAAAATATTATCAAAATGCAAATCATTATGAACTAATACAAACTCATCAGAACCTAAATACTTCTCAAATTTTGAAAAAGCATAAGTAAGAAGTTTTTGTTCTTCTTCATCAAAAATATTTAATTTATTTGCACTATCAAATAAAGTTTTAAACTGTTCCTTAAATTTACTAGTCCAATCATATTGTTCACCAGTATTACTATGAATTTGTTTCATAGCATCACATAATTGTTTTATTATACTTTCTCTTTGTTCTTCAGAAAAAGTATGCCAAACATTATATAAAGAAACTCCATCAACCTTTTCTATAATTTCATAAAAATATGGAACATCTTTTTTATCAGTATTTGAATAATATAATTTAGGTATTAATTCATTATTTTTATTTGAATTATAAAAATCTATTTCTTTTTGGAACTTATTTTCATTATCAATATTTGTACATATTTTAATAATATATGAATCATTAACATTATAAATTGTATTAGTAAACCCAATATTTATTTTTTGAATATTAGGATTTTTTCCAAATAATGATACATTTTGTTGTATTATTTTATTTATTATTTCTTGCATATTCTCACTCCTTCTATTAAGCTTTTTTTAAACAAAAAAGCTCTCTAAATAATAGAGAGCTACGCAAAAACTATTAACTAATTTTTATATAGTTAAAGAAAGTGCGATTAACCCACTATTATTATAAATTTTAAATTGTTTATTATTAAATTGTTTCATGTCAATCACACTCCTTTCTTTTTCAAGATATTATACATAATACTTTAAAATTGTCAATGCTCTCTTTTAATTATATCATACCTTTATTTCATTTAAATTATTTTTACTTATACTTTACACAAAAAAAAGACATGATTAAACATGTCTTTTTTTTGAATTAATTAAATCTAATTGTTTAATAATTATAGCTTTTTTAGCTATATTAAGTTTTGCCTTTTTATCTTTTATACTATTTTTAAGGTTTGTATTTGCTTCTCTAATTCTTTCAATAGAAATATCAGAAGTTTCTACAGTTTGTTGTTCTTGTTCATCCTCAGTCCACTCAAAATAATCATCATAATCTTTTTCTTCTAAAGAACGTACTACATCTTTTTTAGTTATATCTTCATTCTTTGTTTCTTCAAGTGGTAATGAAAGATACTTTTTAATAACTTAATTGCTCTATATAATATCATAAAATTTAAAAAAATCAACTAAAATAATAATAGCTACAAAAAAAGGAATCATATGATTCCTTTACATTAACAATTATCTTCTCCTGTACAAACTTCACCATTTGTAAAAAATTCAGTAAATTTCTTTTCTTGATCTTTTAATACTTCTTCAGTTAATTCATCAAAAGCATTTTTAAGTTTATCACTTCTTAAAGATACATATTTTTTAGCTACACCTTTTTCGAAATAGAAATGGTCTCCACCCATAATTCTCTTTTTACCTGTATCATATTCTTTACCATCTTTAGTTAAAGTATAATCTTGAGCAAAAGATTCAACAGCTTTTAAAATTTGTTTATATTCATCAGTAGCTGATTGTGTTTTAACTGCTTTTGTTTCACCATCTACAGTTTGTACTTCATATAAATCTCTTAAAATTTCTTTGTGGTCATCATCCCAGAAATCAATATAATAAATATCTTTAATACCTTCAGCATTAGCTACTTCAATCATTTTTTCAAGACCTGATCTACACCATGGGCAAAGTGGATCTCCTACATATAAATAGAAAGTTTCTTTATTATTAATTTTTTCTACTATTTCTTTTGGAGTAACTTTTACATATGGATTATTATCTTTTATATCAAGACTTCTATATTTCATATCTCCTTTAGCAGTTTTACCATTAATATCTTCATATTCTTTTTTAAAATCTAAAGCACTTTGTCTTGCTTTTGTTTCTTCCTTTTTTTCTTCTTTCTTACTATCACATCCTGTGATAAAACATACTGACATAATAATTGTTAACATTAAAATTAATTTCTTTTTCATGTACTTCTCTCCTTTACAAACTAATAATAACAATTTGTTTATTTTATATCAATAACTTTGATGTTGAATACACATTCAACCATTAGTTGAATTATAAATGATCTACTGTTTCTATACCAAGTACTTTAAGTGCACTAGTAAGTACTTTTGAAATACTATTTAATAATCTTACTCTTGATGATTTTAATAAATTATCTGGTTCATTTGAAATACTTACTTGTTCATATAATTTTGAAAATAATCCAGCTAAATTAAATATATATTTTGTTAAATGTGATGGCTCATTAGATTTTAATAATTCATCAATTACTTCTGGATAAAATGATAATTCTTTAACTATTCTATTTTCAATATCATTATTAAATTTAATTTCATCTACTAATTCATATTTTGTATTTTTTAAAATAGAATTTATTCTTACTAAACTATATAAAATATACATACCAGATTCACCAGTAAAACTTGTTGCATTTTTTAAATTAAAATTAACTATTTTATTTTTAGATACATTAAGCATTGTAAATTTAATACAAGCATTTATTAATATATTTAAATTTTCTTCAGATATTTCACTATTTCTTGATTCAAATTCTTTAAGTAATGTTTCTCTTACAGCTTTCATAAAATCAGTAACAAGTACTACAGTTCCTCCTGATGTTGACATTTTACCACCATCAAGTAAAACATATGAATAACTAATTAATTCTGGAGCTTTATAACCTAATATATCTAATACTGCACTAATTTGTTGCATATATACTGCTTGATCTTCACCTAAAACAATAAAATTATTTTTAGGATTTAAATTAATTTTATAAATTGTATATGCAATATCACGCATTGGGTATAATGATGTTTTATTTGAACGAGTAAGTACTAATACTGGTTCTTTAGTAGGAATATCATATCCTGATAAATCTACATATAATCTTCCAAGTTCATCTTCATGTAATTTACCTGTTTTTTCAAGTCTATTTAATATATCTTCAAAATAATTATTATATACATAATCTGATTCATGAGTAAAAACATCAAAATGAATATTTAATGTTTCAAATATTTTTAATTGTCCTTTAACACATTTATCAGTAATGGCTTTAAATTTTTCAACCATTTCTTTATTTCCATCTTCTACTTCTTTTAGATAGTCAAATGATTTTTGTTCAATAGTTTCATCTTCTTTAGCAAGTTTGCTTATTTTTACATAAACATCTAATATAGAAGCAAAAGTATCATCTTTTAAACCAAAAGTTTCTATACCAATAACAAGTAGAGCTATTTTTTTACCAATATCATTAATAAAATAATGTCTTTCTACTTTATATCCTGTAAATTCATATAAATTGCTCATGAAGTCACCAATTAAACTATTTCTACATCTTCCAATATGTGGTTCAGCATTAGGATTAATTGATGTATGTTCTATTAATAATGATTCATTATGACCTTGATTTAATGATCCATAATTAGAATTAGATTCTATTTCTTTAATTATTTTAGAACTAAATTTATCATAATTTAAATAGAAATTAATATATGGTCCCATTACTTTAATATCATTAAAATTATTTTCATTATCATTAAATTTTTCTTTTATGATATTAGCAATTTCTATAGGATTATTATAGTTTTCATTTCTTAAATTAGCGCACTGAATACTATAATCTCCCATTTCTGGTTTTGGTGGTATTTCTATTTTTATCTGATTTTCATTTACTCCAATTATTTCTTTTATTTTTTCAGTAATATAATTTTTCATAAGTTCCTCCTTAAATAAAAAGAAATCCTATAAATTTAAGGACGAAAACTCGCGGTACCACCTTAATTCATAGAATTTCTATGCTCTTTATTTTCTTAACGCGAAATAACGATAGACTCAAAGGTTCATTCAAATAACATTATCATTTCCTTTCACCAACCGGAAACATCACTAAGATAATTGGTTATTTTACTACTCCTTTTTCACTGCCCATAAAATATATGTAGATTATAACACTTTAAATGTTAGTTGTCAAAGTATTTAATAAGTAATTACTCTTAAATCAGTATCTCCTAAATATTCTTCATATTTTTTAGGAATAACTACTGTGTTTTTATCACCATCTGATATATATTTTGTTTTCTTTAATATATCAAAATTCATTTCAATATCAAATTCTTCACCATTATTATCATAAGCTCTAATTCTTTTTAAGAATGTTTTATCAAAATCACTATCAAATGGTGAGAATGAAGCTTCCCATCCTACTCTTAAAGTCGCATCTGTGTGATACTTCTTACCTTCATATTCACCATCTAATATATATTTAAATGTTTTATGATCTTTATCATATGGTGAACCATATGGAAGAGCTACTATATGAACATATTTACCTGGAATAATTTTTTCTAATGTATTATAAACGCTTCCAACTTCTTCTTGAGCTTCTGATGTACTTGCTTCTGTAAAATCAACATGTGAATATGTATGATTACCAATATCATATCCATTATCAACTAAATAATTTAATATTTTTTCATCATATTTTGGTTGTTCAAATAAATTATCTGTTACAAAGAATGTAGCTGTAACATTATAATCTGGATATTTATTTTTAAATTCATTTAATATACCAACTGCTGAATTAGGATCAATAATAATATTGCCATCTTTATCAAGTCCAGTTACTTTAATATTATTTTCAAGTCCATCATCAAATGTAAGAATTAAAGGACTATATCCTGCTTCTACATCAATGACACCATTAATAAAATCTTCAAGTCTTATCATTCTATACCCTTGTTGATAATAAAACTCTAGATCTTCTCTAAATGCTTTAGCAGTTCTTTGATATCCATCATAATCAATATTTCCACCAGTATATTTATTATTTTCTACATCACGTATTCCATGATACATCATAATAGGAACAGTACCCATTTCATTAACTTTTAATGCTTCATAATCAATACCTTTAGATATAATAATTTTAAGTTCATCATTTTCTTTAATTACTGTACCTACTTCAATACTTTGTGAAACTACTTCTCCTTTAGGTATAGAACTATCTTTTTCTTCAAAACTGACTTTTAATTTATTTTCACTAGCATATTCTTCTATTTTTTCTTTACTATAAGTAGTTAAATCAATCATTTTATTTTCAATTATTTCTTCCTTTTTAGTTAATTTTTTTATTAAGAAAAAAAGTGCCAAAATAATAATAATTAATCCCATTAATAATATAGCTACTCTATCATATCTTACTTTTTTCATACTACAACCTCTTTATATTTCTATTTTAATTTTTTTATCATCAATTATATATTTTCCATTCAATATCATGTACCAATTTTATCATTCATATACTTCACTTCTAGTACTCTGTATAAATTATATCATATAAAAAAAATATTCAAAGAATATTTGAATATTTTTAATCATCAAAGTTTTCTTGCCATTTAAATTTCTTACCATTATATTCTAATTCATTTTCATTAATATATGTAAATTCATAACTAGATGAAATATCAATTACTTCACCTACATCACCATAGGCAGTAGTAAGATTTACTTTAATTGTTTTACCATTAATTTCATAAGTACCATCTTCTAAATAGCCACCACATCCAGATCCTGGACAGAACCAAGGACTATATCCTGCTCTACCACTATCTTCAAAGAAAAATTCATGCCATGTATCAGGTTCTTTATTTACATAATATCCATTTGTTTTTAGTTTAATAGGATTTACTTTTAAAACACAATCTTTAGTTTCTTCATTACCTGATGAATCTTTAGCAGTTACTTTAATACTATAAGTTCCTTCTTTTTCTAAATCATATTCACCACTAATAACTGGTTTAATTACTTCTTTTGAATTATCAGTTACTGTAATAACTTCTTCAAAGTTTACATTTGTAGCAACATAAGTATTAATATCATCACAAGATATAACTGGTTTTTCAGTATCAGCAATATTAATTACTACACTTTTAATTTTCTTTTCACCATCTTGAATATAGATTACATCTATAACACTTTCTCCAACTTTTGTAGTATCAATTACTTCATCTGGTGCTGAAAGTGTAACTTTTTCATCAAGATCAACAATATCTTTAATAATAAGTTTAGAATTTAAATTAAACTTATTTTCTTTTTTGGCACTTATTCCTTCTTTTTTACCACAACCTGTTATTAATAGTAGTGCAAACGCACCAGCAAATATTTTTTTGTTCATTTTTTCCTCCTAATCTCTATAAAATATATCTCTTGAATATATTCTATCCCTACAATCATCTAAACCTTTATCTATTCTATTAGCAATTACTAAATCACATGCTTCTTTAAATAATTTTAAATCGTGTACTACTTCAAAACCCTCATATGTATTAACTTTAATATTAGGTTCATAAATCATAATATTAACATTTTTACTTTTTAATTCATCCATTACACTTTTAACAGCTGAAAATCTAAAATTATCAGAATTTGCTTTCATAGTTAAACGATAAATACCAACTACTTGTGGTTTCTTTTTAAGTATCATAGCAGCTATATGTTTTTTTCTTGTATCATTAGCTTTTACAATAGCTCCAACCATATTTTGAGGTACATCTTCATAATCAAATAATAATTGTTTAGTGTCCTTTGGAAGGCAATAACCACCATAACCAAAGGATGGATTATTATAATAATTACCAATTCTCGGATCTAAACATACACCATCAATAATATTTTTAGTATTTAATCCTTTAATTTCAGCATATGTATCAAGTTCATTAAAATAAGAAATTCTAAGAGCTAAATATGTATTAGCAAATAATTTAACTGCTTCTGCTTCTTTAGAAGACATATATAAAACTGGAATATCTTTTTTTAAAGCAGAATCTAAAAGTAAATTAGCAAACGTATGGGCTTCTAAGCTATTATCACCTATAATTATTCTAGATGGATATAAATTATCATATAAAGCACTTCCTTCTCTTAAAAATTCTGGTGCAAAAAATACATTTTTTAATTTATATTTTTCTTTAACAATATCAGTAAATCCTACTGGAATAGTAGATTTTATAACAACTGTAGTATTTTTATTTACTTTAATTATTTTATTTAAAACATCTTCAACCATTGAAGTATCAAATTTATTAGTATTTTCATCATAATTAGTTGGTGTACAAATAATAACATAATCTGCATTTTTTAAAGCATATTCATAATCAGTAGTAGCTTCTAAATTTAATTTTTTTTCTATAAAATATTTTTCTATATATTCATCTTTAAATGGTACTATTCTATTATTTATTTTATCTACTTTATCTTGAATTATATCAAGAGCAATAACTTCATGTTTTTCACTAAGTAAACTTGCAATTGAAAGTCCAACATACCCAATACCAACAACTGTTATTCTCATATGCTACCACTACCTAATTCTAATTTAATATTACCACATATTTTTATTTTTGGAAAGATTCTTTTTTCGTTCCATCTAAATTATATTCTCTGTATAATCCTTTATAATCTCCTAATATATCAGGATTTATAGCAAGTAATTTTTCTATTGCTTCATCAATATCCATTTTTGGGGATAATTCGAATATTTCTTTTTCTTGACTTAGTATTTTTCTTTCTTTTAATTCTTCTTGTGTATAATATTCAATAGCTTTTTTCATATAAGGAAAATTATTTTCTAACAACTGTCTTAAACACATAGAACCATATATTCTAGCATCTTGTTCATAAGAAACACCATAATAATTTTTTTCATAATATGGAGCATTTATATTTCTAATAAATCTTTCTTTATACTGAATATACATATCTTCAGGCATATCATTATCCATCATTGTTCTACTTTGAACAATATGTCTTGATTCATGAAATAAAACATTTAAAAGCATTAAACATTCAGGATTTTCTTCAAAATTTTTACAATTAACAAATTTATTTAATACATCAATTCCAATCTTAATACAATTAGAATCATAAATAGCACATCCACTACTACCTATTGATGATGTTAAATATATTTTAATATTATTATCTTTTAAATAGTCTTTAATTAAACCCTTAACTGCATTAAATAATATAAAAGCATTTATTTTTTCACCATTTAATCCTTTTTCTATCAATTTCATAGATTTATTAAAATCAAAATTAAGATTAAATATTTTTTCATATGGCTCACACATTTGTTTTAATTTAGATTTAATTTCTTCACTCCAAGTACAATCTTTCATATTTTCATAAACATTACTTAAAAATAATGCCCTATCATCATAATTAACTAAATATAATATTTGATCATCATTTATATTATCTGGATAATCCATAATAATAATTAATAAATAATTATCTATTTTATCTTTACCTAAATATTTTTTAGCACGTTCATCATTCATGAAAAAATCAATCATACTATTGTAATCACTAGCATCTATCATTTGATTAAATATTTTTTCAATTATTTCAGTAATTTCTATATCATCAAATATATTTTCTAACATATTTAAAAAGTTTGAAAAATTACCATCATATACTTCAAAAAATAAACTAATATCTATTTTATTTAAAATATTTTTTAATAATTTTTTATCTTTTAAATTACCATTCATCATAGCATTTAATAAAATATCATCTTTTAATTTATCATTATTAATAAATCCTTTAGTAAATAAAAATCTTGTTACATATTGAAATATATAATCATCATCAAGTAGTTGATGCTTAGTTGTTCCTTTAGATACAACTTCTTTAATATAATCATTATTTTCAATCATATTAATCATTTGTTTTATATTATCAACAGATAATTCTAAAAAGCATTTATTTAAAAGAATAATCATAGATCCCGTATAATCTCTAGTAAAGGTATTTATATTAATTAATTGTTTTTCAGTATCATATTTTCTAAAATAATTATAATTATTTATTAAATTAATTATTTTTTGAACATAATTATCATCAAATTTTACACCACCCGTATATACGCCTTGTGTAACTTCTTGTTCATATCTATTAAGATCAGAAAATATATAATCTTTTATATTTATATAACTATCATCAAAACTAACATTATTTTCTAAAAGATATTTATAAATTGGTATTAGTTTTTCACCAAAATATCTTATATGCATATAACTAGTAACAAAATTAAAAAATAAATCCTGATTATCTTTAAAAGTATTAATACTATTATCTTTAGAAATTAGTTCATATACTTGATCAACAATATCCATATTATTCACCTATTATAATTATAATATAATAAAAAGAAAAAAGATATATAAATATCTTTTACATATGACAATTATCACTTAAATCAAGTGGAATTTTATAAATTACATTTTTATGTTCATGTGATATAGCTTTTATTTCTAAATATAAACTATCATCATCAAAATTAGTACATGTTTGTTCATAATTATCAACTTTAAATTCTACTTCTTTTAAATATTCTTCTAAAGTAATATTATTTTCACTTTTTTTACAACTACTTATCTTATTACCATTTGTTTCATATAAGTTACATTCAATAGATTCATATATACTATTATCATCACCACCACAATAATTAATTTGTGATATATAAATTGATGATTTATTTTTATCGTATGCCATACTTCCAGTAACTTTAAATTCATCACAAGTTGCTGAAATAGTTTTAAAATCAAATGACTTTTTATCTTTAAATTTAAATATTAATGCTATTCCAATAATTATAACTATAGCTAATATAATAATTAAAATTATTTTATTTTTATTATTATTTTGTTTATTATCATAATTACCATCTAATATATTTTCAACACTTATATTAAAGTCTTTACTCATCTGTCTTATTAAAGATACATCTGGAAGATTAATGCCATTTTCCCACTTACTAACTGCTTGAAAAGTAACATTATATTTATCAGCTAGTTCTTTTTGAGTCATATTATTCTTCATACGAAGTTCTTTAATAAATTTGCCAATTTTTTCGGCATCCATAGTACCACCACCTACTTATTATGGATATCAATTTGTTGATATGGTATAGAAATATTTTTCTTTTCCAAATCTTTTAATATTTGACCTAGTGCAGATCTTCTAACAGGAAGTTTTAACATTGGATCACACATTACTCTTATCAAATAATCAATAGAAGAATCTGCAAAATTATTAACTCCTAAATATTCACAATTATCTACTTTATCTAATTTTTTAATATTAATAACAATTTCATTAATTGCTTCCTCAGCATCTTTTAATTTTAATTCATATGGAAGTGGCACATTTATATAGATATGAGTAGAAACTACTTCTACTTTTTCTATATTGCGATTAGAAATAGAAATAATATTTCCTGTAGCAACTTCTTGAATTTTAGTTGTTTTTAAGCCTAATGATAATACTTTACCAGTAGAATCACCAAATTTAATAACATCACCTACTTGATAATAACTATCAGAAATAATATCTATTCCTTTGATAATATCTTTTAGTGCATCTTGGATTGCAAATCCAATAATAATACTTAATATTCCAACGCCAGCAAGCATTGACGAAACATTGATTCCGTTTATTTGTAATAGAATCATGATTGTAACTATAAAAAAGACATATCTAATTAAACTTCTTATCATCTTAATATGCGTTTTAGACTTTTTACTTTCAAATAATTTAAATTTACCATGTTCAATATTCTTAGTTATTATTCTAGAAATAAATCCATAAAGAATAAGACTAATAGCTAAAGTTAATGTAGAATAAAATATTCTAGTAAACCAAGTTTGTTTAAATAAATCAATTAATATTTCCATAAAATACACCCTAATTTCTTCATAATTATTATAAAATAAATTTATTTACTTGACAAGTTTTAATATGTTAAAATAAATAAAAGGATGTGAATATATGAATATTTTAAAACTAAGTGCTTTATCTAAAAAAGAAATAAATGACATAATAGATTTAGCAGAAGAATTTAAAAATGGTAAAAAGGTAAATTATAATCATGAAAAAACAATAGCTAATTTATTTTTTGAACCATCTACTAGAACACATTATAGTTTTGATATGGCAGCTTTAAAACTAGGATGTAATACTATTAATTTTGATGGTTCAAACTCTAGTTTAAAAAAAGGAGAAACACTTTATGACACCATAAAAACATTTGAAATGTTTGGCGTAGATGCTTTAGTTATAAGAGCAACTGAAAATGAATATTATAATAGTTTAATTAATAATATTAATATTCCTATTATTAATGCTGGTGATGGTACTGGTAACCACCCATCCCAATCTCTATTAGATTTAATGACTATTCGTGAAGAATTCGGAAAATTTGAAGGCTTAAAAATTGCTATTGTCGGAGATGTAAAACATTCAAGAGTAGCTCATTCCAATATTGAAATAATGAAACGTCTAGGAATGGAAGTATATATATCTGGCCCTGAAGAATTTAGAGAAGATGGTTACGATTTTAAAAATCTTGATGACATAATAAGTGATATGGATATTATTATGCTTCTTCGTATTCAAAGAGAAAGAGATGCTAAACTAGAAAAACTTACTAACGAAGAATATCATAATTTATATGGATTAAATAGTGAACGTGTTAACAAAATGAAAGCAAGTGCTATTATTATGCACCCTGCTCCATTTAATAGAAATATAGAAATTGCTGATGATGTTGTGGAATGTTCTAAATCACGCATCTTTAAACAAATACAAAATGGTGTCTATATTCGTATGGCACTAATCAATAAAGTTCTAAACAAATAAACCTCGATTAAAACCGAGGTTCTTATTTTATATACTAATCTTAATCATAACTACATGTAACTATTCCATATGAACTAATACCACAACCATGACTAACTCCTCCAGCATAATCTATAGCACGAATTTCGGTATTAGTACGCGTTTCCGCACGTCCTTCTTGAACATGACTATCATTGCATCGAACATACCTAGCGTTAATAGTACAAGTAACATCAGAATATTGTGATGTACTCGTATTTTCATCCCATTTAAAATAATCTAATACCTTTTGTCTTGTACCCTCTGGTCCTTCATAGTCATTATACTTTAAACACAATTCTCCACCATATTTTTCAATATTTAAACATGTATCAGGCATTGTACCAGCAGCTATTTTTCCATTTGTTAAAGGATATCGCAAATAGGCCTTTCTATCTGATGGTCTAGTTGTACTTATTGTAGTTAAATCATTTGGATCATAACCATAACTTGCAGTTGAATATCCATATGGGTCTGTTCCATCACCTATAATAACATCATTAGGGTCTGTTCCACCTTGTTCATTACCACTTGGTGTTGTTCCACTTGCTTCTGAACCTGATATACCAGTATTTGGTTCTGGTTCTACTACCTCATCTTCATCTTCTCCACATATTACTTTTCCTTGTGCTGGTATTACACAATCAAATCCACCTATTTTAATACTTCTTACTTCGATTTCACCAGTTGATTTAATCGTAATATCTCCATTATCTGGTATAGTTCCATCAA
>JAEETF010000072.1 GCA_016290195.1 Bacilli bacterium
TAAAACAGATAAAATAGGTATTACATTACAACAAAAACAAAGAAGTAATATTTTAGAACATATTGATTTAGTAGTTGGTGATGATTTTGTTATGTTTTCAAACGTTACAAAAGATGGTAAATTAGAAGTACATGAAAAAATTGAAAGAATGCTATAAACATTCTTTTTTGTTTACTTTAAATATTTATTTCATAAAGTATATTAGGTGATTATATGCATATAAAAAAAGAAAATAATTTATTAATAATATATTTACCTAATAAATTATTTGATAGTAATCAAGATGTTGAAAAATATTTTTATACATTATTTTCTAAATTAAAAAACAATTATAACATTTCTATTAGTGGATATTGTGATATTAGTATATATGGTGATGAATATTATGGGCATGTTATAGAAATAAAAAGAGAAGAATTTGATTATTTAGATAGTAATATTGAAATGAATATTAAAATAAAGAAAACAAATTTTTTATATGAAATAGATACTATTACTAATTATGGTACTATTTATAAGTATCATAATAAATTTTATTTAAAATTAAATAAAAAAATAACTAATAATAAGTATTATCAGTTACTAGAGAATAGTAATTTAATATATAATGATTTAACAATTAAAATCATATCTAAAAATGATGTTGTAAAAAATATTTGAAAAATATTAATTTTTTGATATAATATAGTATATAATAAGGAGGGTATATATGAACAATGATGAAATAGAATTTTTTGAAATAGATGATAGTACAGCTAATACTTCACCTGTGACTCAAAATACACAACCTATTAATGTTAATAATCAAGTAAATAATAATCAAACTGTTAATATTAATAATCAAGTAAATAATGAACAATTTGTTAATACTACTCCTGTGATTCAAAATATACAGCCTATTAATAATGAACAATCAGTTAGTGCTGTACAAACAAATCCAGTAGAACAAAAGCCTATTGATCCAAAACAAGTACGTAGTGTTTTTGAAGATCCAATTAAATCAGAACCAAAGAAAAAGATTGAATTAGGTGAAAATCCACTTGTTGAAATGGTAAATAATAAATCTGCACTTAAATTTGTAGTTATAATTTTAATTATATTATTTGCTGCAGTATTTTTGATGCCAATTCTTTTTAAGTCTGGTAACTAGATAATTCAATTATTAAATCCATATTGTCGTCTTTAGCCATAATGTTTTTATGGTTTTTTTTGCACTTTTCACAAGTGTATATAATTTTATATGTATCTTTAAATTTTTCAATGCTAATAGGCTTTAATAGGCCTTTACAGTCATTTTGTCTATCACCTGGCATAATATCTACATGCTTAGAATATAAACAAAAAGGACAATGATCTCTAGATGTATAATTTAATTTTTCTACTTCCATATTACAATGTTCACAAATAAATCCTTGATCATTAGTTGTAAAGTTTTTCATATAATCACCACAATAATTATAACAAAAATACTATATAAAACAAATAAAAAATGGTATAATATTCTAGGATGTGATTAATGTGGAATATAAAGTTACAATTGATGCCTTTGAAGGACCTTTAGATTTACTCTTACATTTAATTAAACAATCAAATATTAATATATGGGATATAAAGATAGATGAAATAACTAAACAATATTTAGATTATATTAATGCAATGGAAAAAATGAATTTAAATATTGCTAGCGAATATTTAACTATGGCAGCTGAATTAATTGAAATTAAATCTAGTAGTTTACTTCCTAAAAAAGAATTACCAGAAGATGAATATGAAGAAGATAAAAGAGAAAACTTAATTAATAGATTGATTGAATATGAACAATATAAAAATATGACTAGTATATTTAAAGAGATGGAAGATGCTAGAAGTGAAATATATACTAGAAATCCAAGTGAACTTAGTGAATATCAAAGTGATGTTAAATATGATGAGAAAGTTTTAGATTTAGAAGAATTAGTAAAAGCATTTAATAATTTTTTAAATAAGCAAGAACTTGATAAACCACTTAATACAAAGATTACTGGACGTGAATACTCTGTAGATAAAAGAAATGTCGAAATAAAGGGTATTCTAAAAAAGAAAAAAAGAGTTGAATTTTTTGAATTATTTGATAAACTAGAAAAAGATTATATTGTTGTAACTTTTTTATCAATTCTTGATTTAGCTAAAAAACAAGAATTAGAAATTGTTCAAGATAAAAATTTTAATAACATTATATTATTAGATAAGGAGCGTAGTTAAAATGAATTTAAAAGCTGTGCTTGAAGGATTATTATTTGTAGTTGGTGATGAAGGATTATCTTTAAAAAAGATAGAAGAATTATTAAATACAAATGAAGCTGATACTAAAAATTTATTAAAAGAATTAGTAACAGAATATGCTAATGAAAATAGAGGAATTAAACTTGAAATATTAGGTAATAAGTTTAAACTTACTACTAAAAAAGAACATAAAGATTATTATAAGAAATTATGTGATATGGAAAAAGATGAAGGTCTTAGTCAAACAGCTTTAGAAGTACTTGCAATTATTGCCTATAATCAACCAATTACAAGAAGTGAAATTGATCAAACAAGAGGTGTAGCAAGCAGTCATATTATACGAAGACTTCTTATGAAAGATTTAATTATGGTAAAAGATAAATCAGATTTACCAGGAAGACCAAATTTATATGGAACAACTGATAGTTTTCTTGATTATTTTGGATTATCAAGTATTACAGATTTACCTGCAATGAATATAAATAAAGAAGTAATTCCTGAAGAAAAGGATTTATTTAATTCAAAATATACGGAGGATAAATAGATTTCCTCTTTTTGCGTGGGAGTGATATTATGCGTGCAATAGTTTTATCTGGTGGTGGAGCTAAAGGTTCATATGAAATTGGTGTTTGGAAGGCACTAAGAAAGAATAGAATAAAATTTGATATTGTTACTGGAACTTCAGTTGGTGCATTAAATGGTGTTATGATGGTTCAAGGTAATTATCACTATGCTACAAAAGTATGGTGTAAAATTGATCAAAGTAAGATTCTTGATAGAGATAATTTTAAAAGTAAAAAAGAAATGATTAAATTTTATGCTAAGAGTGGAATACATGGTGGTACAGAAGTTCAAGGACTCGAAAATATCATGGAAAGTGCTATTAATGAAAAGAAATTTTTTAAATCTAAAATTAATTTTGGGATTGTAACATTTAATTTAAGTAAAATGAAACATTTAGAATTAAAAAAGAAAGATATTAAAAAAGGTTATTTAAAAGATTATGTAATAGCTTCTGCAACTTGTTTTCCATTTTTTAAACGAAAAAAAGTAGATGATAATCATTTTATTGATGGTGGTTATTATGATAATTTACCTATTAATTTAGCAGCTAAAATGGGTGCAGATGAAATTATTGCTGTTGATTTAAAAGCAGTAGGTATTAAAAGAAAAGTTGAAAATAAAAATTTAAATATAACTTATATTAGTCCTATTAATGATACAGGTGATTTTCTTGATTTTAATGAAGAAAATGCTAAAAGAAATATTAGATTAGGTTATAATGATACTATGAAAAAATTTAAAAAATTAGATGGTGTTTATTTTACTTTTAAAAGAAGAAATTTAGAAAAATTTTATAATAAATACTATACTAAATTTTATAATAATATTTTAAATATTTTTGATAGTATTAATGATAAATCATTTTTTAAAGCATTTAAGAATGATGAATGTGATAATTATTTTTATAATATTATTGAAGAATGTGGTAAATTATTTAATATTGATGAATCAAAAGTATATAGAGTAAAAAAATTTAATAAATTAGTATTAAAAAAATTGAATAATTTAGATGAAAAGAAAAAATTCTTTGATCGAAAGAGTAAAATAAAAGAAATAATAGAATTACTTAATAATAATTCTATATCAAAAATTAAAAGAAAAAATATTCTTTCTCATAAAGAAGTAATTATGGCAATTTACTTGTATACAATACAATAAAATGTTATAATCATATGGATAAATGGAGGAAAATTATGGATAGAAAAGTGATTTTGACAGGTTTACGCCCTACAGGTAATTTACATTTTGGACATTATTTTGGTGCTTTAACTAACTGGGTTAAACTACAAGATGAATATGATTGCTTTTTTGAAATAGCTGATGTTCAAGCACTTACTGATAATTTTAATAATCCTGATAAAGTAAGAAAAAATGTGCGTGAGACAGCTATAGATTTACTATCAGTAGGAATTGATCCTAAAAAAGCTAATATATTTATTCAATCAGCTATCCATGAAATAGCTGAACTAACAGTTTATTATTCTAATTTAGTTACAATAGCTAGGTTATATCGTAATCCAACTGTTAAAACAGAAGTAATGCAAAAAAAAGGTATATTTGGTGAAAAAGGTGAAGGTGTAACTTATGGATTTTTAGGTTATCCTGTAAGTCAAGCAGCAGATATAACAGTTTTTGATTGTGATCTAGTACCTGTTGGAGAAGATCAATTACCAATTCTTGAACAAACTAGAGAGATTGTTCGTAAATTTAATTCAATTTATGGTGAATACTTAAAAGAACCAAATCATTTACTTAGTAATAATCCAAGAATTAAAGGATTAGATGGTAATGAAAAAATGGGCAAAAGTTTAGGAAATGCTATATTCTTATGTGATAATGATGAAACTATTAAAGAAAAAATTATGGGTGCTGTAACTGATCCAAATAAAATAAAAAAAGATGATCCAGCAAATCCTGAAGTATGTATGGTATATTATTATCATAACCTTGTTAATAAAGATAATTGCAGTACAATTTGTTCTGAATGCAAAAAAGGTTCTAGAGGATGTGTTAATTGTAAAAAAGAATTAATTACTGCTATGACAGAATTTTTAAAACCAATTAGAGAAAAAAGAAAAATGTATGAAGAAAATCCTTCATTAGTAGATGAAATATTAATAAATGGTACTAAGAATGCTAAAAAAGTAGCTGAAAAGAAAATGAAACAGGTTAAAGAAGCTATTAAAATTAATTATTTTGAGTAGGTGCCTATGAAAAAAATAATATATATACTTTTTATAGGATTATTACTTTCAGGATGTAATAAACAAACTGATAAAACACTTGTTTGCAATAAAAATGAAAAATTAAATGAAAATGATGTTTTTCAAAAAATAGAATCTACTTATATAGATAATAAAATAGCTTTTGCTAATCTAGATATTAAGATTGTTGTTAGTGACAGATATGTAGAATATATTAATGTTCTAGAGCAACAATTACTTGAATCATATAATGAGTTTCGTGATAAAGATGGTGTGACTTTTTCATCTATTAAAGGTGATAGTGATATAAAAGTCTTAATTGGTGTTGATTTTAGTAAAATAAATGCACCAATAGAAGCACTAGGACTTATTAATGACCAAAGTACTTATGATGATGCTTATAAAACATTTACTGAAATGGGATATAGTTGTAAATAATAACACTAGAGTATACTCTAGTGTTATGTGTTTTTAATATGATTAAATAAAATTCCTATATTTATGATTCCAGTTAAACCAACTATTGTATAAATAATTCTTGAAAACATTGAACCATCACCAAAAATTAATGCTACTAAATTAATATCAAGTAGACCAATAAGTCCCCAGTTTATTGCTCCTATTATTGTAAATACTAAAGCAATTTTTTGTATTGTTTCCATATTTTGCTCCTTTCGTTAAGTATTATTTTCAAAAAAATAAAAATTATACATAATTAATAATAATTTAAATATAATTTAATGAAATTAATTATGAGGTGATGATTTTGAAAAAAAAGTTTTTTGTTTTTTTATTAGTAGTATTTAGTTTTATAATTACTGGATGTAATAAATATGATAAAAATGATATTACTAAAAATTTAAAAAAACTACTTGATAAAAATAAGGGATATTGTTTAAATGGTGAACTTGAAATATTTAATAATGAAGATAGTTATATTTATGATGTTAATGTTTATTATAGTAAGGATGATAATTATAAAGTATCATTAAAGAATAAAATTAATAATCATGAACAAATTATTCTAAGAAATAATGATGGTGTTTATGTACTTACTCCATCATTAAATAAAAGTTTTAAGTTTCAAAGTGAATGGCCATATAATAATTCACAAAGTTATTTAATTCAGACTTTATTAAAAGATATGGAAAATGATGAAAATATAAAATTTGAAAAAAATGATAATGGTTATATAGTAACTACTAAAGTTAATTATTCAAATAATAAAGATTTAATTAAGCAAAATATTTATTTAGATAATAATATAAATATAACTGATGTTCATATATTGGATAAAGAAGAAAATGTTAAAATGAAAATGCATTTTAATAAAATAGATTATAATAATGGTTATGATGAAAATTTTTTTACACTTGATGAAAATATGGCATCTGTAACTTATGAAAAAGAAGAAACAGTAAGTAAACTTGAAGATATTATATATCCAATGTATTTACCAACAGGTACTTATTTAGGCTCACAGGATGTTGTTGCAACTGATGATGGAGAAAGATTAATATTAACATTTGAAGGTGAAAAACCATTTATGTTTGTACAAGAAACTGCTGCAATACCTAATAATTTAATGACTATACCAGTAGATGGAGAACCAGAACTAATAGCTGATACAGTGGCAGCATTAACTGATTCATCTATCGCTTGGTCAAACAATGGTGTTGAATATTATGTAGTTTCTGATACCTTAAATAAAGATGAACTTTTAAGTGTAGCTAAATCAGTAAGTGTTATGCCAATAGCAAAATAAGACATAAAAATATGTCTTTTTTTTTATTTTCCTATTAAAAAATAAGAAATTTATAGTATTTTTTTAGAAATTATGTTATACTTTTGTTGGTGATATTAATGGAAAAGAAAGAAAAAAAGACAAAGAGTAATAAAAAGGGAACCGCTAGTACAAATAAAAAATCTACTTCCAAAAAAGTAACACCAACTACTGCTGAAGTAAAAAAAGATACTAGTATAAAAAAAGAAATTGTTAAAGAAGTAAAAGTACAAAAACCTAATGTACCAGAAACTGAAGAAGAATTTGGTGGCGATGAAATTCGTAAACTTCTAATTATTATTGGTGCAGTTTGTGCAGTTATGTTAGCATTCTATTTCATAACATCATTTGTTATTAAACCAAAAGAAGAAAAGAAAGATGAAACAGAAGAAACTACTACAGTACAAACTATTCAATATGAACAAATTCTAATGGGTGAATTATTTAATCAAAATGAAAATGATTATTATGTATTAGCTTTTGTTGAAGATGATCCAATGTTAGAAGTATATACAAGTTATATAAAATTATATAGTGAAAAAGAAGATGCTGCTAAATTCTATAGAGTTAATTTATCTGATGATATGAATAAATCATATATTGGTGATGAAATCTATCTTGAAGGATCAAATATTGCTAAGATTAAAGTTAAAGGTACAACTTTAATTAGAATTAAAGAGCATAATATAGCTACAAGTTATACAGATTATGATGCAATTAAAGGTAAATTTGAAAGATTAATGAACTAATCATTAGTCTTTTTTTCTTGAAAGAAATATATATATATAGTATAATTTTAATAGTGTAAAGGGATGATTTGATGGAAAAGAAAAGAAGTTCAAGTTTACCTATAGTATTATTTTTAGCTTTCTTTTTTATAATATTTACAAATATGATCGATAAATCTATTAATAATAATTCTAATAAGGAAAAAACAATTGATAATGGAGTATTTGATTTATTAGTTAGTTCTGAAAATAAAGACTTAGAAGATGTTATTAAAGATTATTTTAAAAAGAAGAATGTTAAACTTAATATTGAATATGCAGGAACTATAGATATTATGGAAAAAATCAATAGTGGAGAAGCATATGATGCAATATGGGCTTCTAATTCTATATGGCTTTATATGCTTGATAATACATCTATAGTTAAAAATTCAAAATCAACTTCTATTAATCCTATAGTTTTTGGAATTAAAAAATCTAAAGCAGAAGAATTAGGATTAGTAAATAAAGAAGTATATACAAAAGACATATTAAATAAAATTAAAAATGGTGATTTAAATTTTGTAATGAGTTCAGCTACTAGAACAAATACAGGTGCTTCTGCATATTTGGGATTTGTAACAACACTTGCTGGTAATCCTGAAGTTTTGACTATTGAAGATTTAGATAATAATTCTTTAAATGAAAAACTTGTAAATTTTTTATCTGGTGTTGAAAGAACATCTGGTAGTGATGAATTTTTAGATACACTATTATTAAATAATAAATATGATGCTGCAGTTGCATATGAATCTTCATTTATTAATTTAAATAAAAAATTAGCAAGTGAAGGAAAAGAACCATTTTATTTAATATATCCAGTAGATGGAGTTACAATATCTGATTCACCACTTGCATATTTAAATAATGGCAATAAATATGAAAAAGAATTTAATGAATTTCAAAGTTATATTTTGAGTGATGAAGGACAAAATGAACTTGCTAAATATGGAAGACGTGTTTGGTATGGTGGGGTAAATCCTAATGCCGATAAAGATGTATTTAATAAAGAATGGGGTATTGATACTTCTAAATATGTTGTTCCAATTAAATATCCTAGTGTTACAGTTATTAAAAAAGCTCTTAGTCTATATCAATCTGAACTTAGAAAACCAACTCATACAGTATTTTGCCTAGATTATTCAGGAAGTATGTCTGGTAAAGGTAATGAACAATTAGTAGATGCAATGAAATATATTCTAACTGAAGAAACAGCATCTAAAAATCTACTTCAATTTTCAGCTAAAGATAAAATAACTATTATTCCATTTGCAACCATTGTCATGCCAGAGGTAACTACTACAGATGGAACAAAAGTTGAAAAATTAATATATGAAGTAGAAAATACTGAAGTTGGACATACTACCAATATATATGGTTCTTTGGAAAAAGCTATTTCAATACTTGAAAAAGAAGACAGTAATAAATACAATTTATCAATTATACTTATGACTGATGGAGAAGGTAATGAAGGTTCCTTTAAAAGTTTTTCTAGAGCATATGATAAAGCAGGAAAAGATATACCAATATATGGAATACTATTTGGAAGTGCTGATGATGATCAATTATTAGAAATTAGTTCTTATACTGGTGGTAAAGTTTTTGATGGCAGAAGTAACTTACTTGCAGCTTTTAAAGAAGTAAGGGGTTATAATTAATATGAAGAAAAAATATATTATATCAGGTATTTTAGGGGGCAGCTTTTTTGCAGCATCTAATCTAATAATTGGATTAAGTGTTTTACCTTCAATAGCTATTGCAGCTACATCTTTTCTAGCAAGTGCAATGATATTTAAAGAAGATTATGATCTTGATGATTTAGGAGAACAAAATAAGAATACTTATCGAAAACTTTTAATTGATAGTAATAAAGATTTAGAATCTTTGAAAAAGTTAAAACACAATATTTCTGATTATAGTATTAATGATAATATTGAAAATATTATTAAAACTGCTGAAAAAATAATTAAAGTGTTGCATAAGAAACCAGATAAAATTAGTTCAGCAACTAAATTTTTAAATTATTATTTACCAATTACAATTAAAATATTAGAACGTTTTGATGAAATAGATGAACAAAAATTAACTAGTAAATCTAGTAGAGATTTTTTAGAAAGAACAAGAAAATTAACTGTTAAAATTGAAAATGCTTTTGAAAATCAACTTAATAATTTATATAATGATGAATTAATTGATACAAATGCAGAAATAAAAGTATTTGAATCAGTATTAAAATCTGATGGTTTACTAGATGATGCTATCATTAATAAAAAGGATGGTGATAAAGATGAATAAAAGTATTAAAGGAATAGGAATTGGCGTACTTGTTTTACTTATTTTAATTCTTGGAGTAATAGAAGGTAAAAAAATATTTAAGGAACAAACATCTACTATTACTATTTATGGTGCAGTAGGTGGAGGTAAAGAGAATTTACTTGAGGATGAAGAATTTCTTCAAATTGTAAAAAAAGAATTTAAAGCAGAAGTTGTTAATGATACTTGGAGTAATGGTAAATTAATAGTTAAAGATGTTGTGAGAGAAGATGGTTCAAAATATGATTTTATTTTCTTCTCAGATCAAAGATTTTATGACTATTATAAAACTCCAGCAAATAAAGAAAACAATGAAGCTGATAGATATACTGTATTAAAGGGAAGTTTAACGCTTAATACACCAGTTGTTATATATAGCTGGGATGAAGTAGTTGATGCACTTATTAAAGAAGAAATTGTTACAGAACAAAATGGAGTATATTACATTACAGGAATGGAAAAACTTTTAAATTATATATTAGAAGGAAAAACATGGAGTGATATAGGTCTTAAAACTTTATATGGAAAAATCAATATTGATTCTACTGATCCTGTAACATCATCACCTGGTGCGACATATTATGGTTTAGTTGCTTCTATTATGGCAGGTGGACAATTAACGGATGAAAACTATAAAGAAATTTTACCTAAATTAAAAGAGTTTTATATTAAATCTGGTTATATGAATAATACACCAGCTGATTTATTTCAATTATATTTAAAGACAGGTATGGGAGCTAAACCAATGATAGTTGATTATGAAAAGAGTATTATTGATTTTGCTAATTCAAATCCAGATGGATATAATCAAGTAAAGGATCGAATTAGAATTCTTTATCCAGTTCCAACAATTTGGAATTCACATTGTATAGCATCTTTATCAGAAAATGGTAATACTTATTATGATATTTTTGAAAATAAAGATATTCAAAAAATTGCTTGGTCTAAATATGGATTTAGAACAGGTGTAACAGGCGGTAATTACGATGTATCAGATGTTATTGTAAAAGGAATACCACAAAGTATTTCAGCTACAGTTTCAAGTTTAAAAATGAATTATTATAATGAAATGATAGATTATTTAAAAAATTAGGAGGTAAATATGGAAAATAATTTAGAAATTAAGGTTCTTGAAAATTTAGAACCAATTAAAACAAATATTGATGGAGTAACAAATGTTACAGAAGAACAAGTAGCTTCTTCTCTTGATTACAATAATTTAACTGTTCAAGAAAAAGCTGCTATTGATGAATTTGTAGGTAAAATTGATGAAAAAGATACTAATGTAATAATTAGCTTTGGATCACCTGCGCAAACTAAAATTTCACAATTTTCTGATGAAATATTAAAAAGTGTTAGAACTAAAGATTTAGGACAAGTTGGTAATTTACTTGCTGATTTAGCTGGTGAAATTAAATCATTTGATGGTGGTATTAATGTTAATATGAAACCAAGTTTGTTTAATTCAATTAAAAAACAAATTAATAGAATACTAGCTAAATTCAGTAAAGTAGAAACTAATATTAATAAAATTGAAAAACAACTTGAAGGGCATAAAGTACAAATGATGAAAGATATTGCAATCTTTGATGAAATGTATGAAAAAAATATTGAATATTTTAAAGAATTATCTTTATATATAATTGCTGGAAATAAAAAACTTGATCAAATTAGAAATGAAATTATACCAGCACTTCATGATAAAGCAGAAAAAACTGGTGAACAAAATGATGTACAAGCATATAATGATATGATTAATATTGCTAATCGTTTTGAAAAAAAATTATATGATTTAAAAACAACTCGTATTATTTCTATTCAAATGGCACCACAAATTAGATTAATTCAAAATAATGATGCAGAACTAGTTGATAAAATTCAATCTTCAATTATTAATACTATTCCTTTATGGAAAAATCAAATGGTTATAGCACTTGGACTTACTAATGCAAGTAGAGCTTTAGATGCACAAGAAAAAGTTACTAATTTGACAAATGATATGCTTAAGAAGAATAGTGAAATATTAAAACAAGGTTCTATTAAAATAGCTCAAGAATCAGAAAGAGCAGTAGTTGATTTAGAAACTGTTAAGAAAACTAATCAAGATTTGATGGATACTATTGAATCAATAATTAAAATTCATGAAGAAGGTTCTCAAAAACGTGCTCAAGCTGAAAATGAATTAAATAAAATTGAAAATGATCTTAAAGCAAAATTATTAGAATTAAAGGCATAGAGTAATCTTGCCTTTTTTCACTATAATTTCACAATACTAACATAACTTTAACAATAATATATAGTATGATGTTATCGTGAAAGGAAGGAATTATGAATAAAGAAAATAAAATAATATTAGTCATTTTAAGTATAATTTTAGTATTAGTAATATGTATAGTTGTTGTAATAAATAAGACAAGTAGTACAAATAATGATACTAATAATAGTACACAAAATGCAAATAGTACTGTAAATGATGATAGCAAAGATGACAATACAAAAACGTCAAGTGATACAGCAAATAATACTGAAAAAGATTTTAGTGAATATCCAGCTTACGAAATAAATCTTTCAGAAAAAAGTGATAAGGTTGAAATTGTTGAAAAGGGAGTTTATACATTAACTGGAACTTTAAAAGGTTATGTTTACGTAAATACTGAAGAAAATGTAAAATTAGTATTAGATAATGTAACTATAGAAAATAGTAGTGGACCAGCAATATATATAGTATCAGCTAAAAATACTTATATTGAACTTGTTGGTACTTCTAAACTTTCTGATGGAAATACTTATAGTGAGTTTGATGAAGAAGTTAATGCTGTAATATATAGTAAAGATGATTTATTTATAATGGGTGAAGGCACATTAAATGTAGTAGCAAATTTTGAAGATGGTATTATAAGTAAAGATGATTTAACTATTTATAATGGAACCATTAATGTTACTTCTGCTGATGATGCTATTAGAGGTAAAGATTCAGTAACAATATATGATGGAAATATTAACGTTATATCTGGTGGTGATGGAATTAAAACTACTAATTCTGAAGATACAGAAAAAGGTAATATTGTTATTGAAAAAGGTAATATTAAGATTGAATCATCAAATGATGGTATTCAAGCAGAAAATAGTGTTACGCTAAATGGTGGAACTTATAATATCGTTACTAATGGTGGTAGTAAAAGTGCTATGACATATAGTGAATGGAATAATAGTTCAAGTGAAGAGGAAGAATCTACAAAAGCCATAAAAGCTGGTGTTGATATTACTATAAATGATGGTGAATTTAATTTTAGTGTAACTGATGATGGTATACATTCTAATAATAATGTGATAATTAATACTGGTAATTTCAAAATAACTAGTGATGATGATGCTATTCATGCTGATGGCATGGCAGAAATAAATGGTGGAATATTTAGCTTAACTGCTCATGAAGGTATAGAAGCAACATATGTAAAAATAAATGATGGAACAATTAATATAGAAGCTTCTGATGATGGTATAAATGCAGGACAAAAATCAACAGAGTATGCAGTATTAATTGAAATAAATGGTGGTGATATTACTATAAAAATGGGTAGTGGTGATACTGATGGAATTGATTCTAATGGTGATTTATATATTACAGGTGGTACTATAAATGTTACTGGTAATTCAGCATTTGATTATGATGGACAGGTAAAATATACTGGTGGAAAACTAATTGTTAATGGAAAAGAAACAACCACAATTACTAATCAAATGATGGGTGGAGGTATGATGGAAAACCGCGGTAATATGCCTTATGATCAAATGAATGGTGAAATACCACAAGGAAGAATGATGAGGTAACATTAGTTACCTTTTTTAATTTATAAAAAAAATATACAAATTTAGTAATTTTGTGATACAATAATGTATAGGATAGGAATAGGGGTAGTTATATGAATTTTATTAAAGAAAGATTAAACTATGTAATTATATTTTTTGCAGCTGTTGCTATTATAGCTTGTTTATTCCCTTTTGCCACAGTTTCAACAACCACAAATAAGATTACTACTTCAATGGCTATGTTTTTTTTAAATCTTGATGGCAGTGGAAGTAGTCCAATAGGTATAGTTGTCGCCTTAATTTTAATTGCAATAATAATACTATCGTTTTTTAGAAATAGAATTCCTAAATTGTTAGTATCAATATTTTTATTATCTGTATCCGCATTAGGAATTACTGCATATTATATTTTTAATATTAGAGGAATTGCTAGTAGTGTTACATCTGCTTCTGAAGATGTAAAACTTGGCTTTGGTTGCTATTCAATAGTATTATGTTTATTAGTTATTATTGGTATAAGTGGTTATGACTTATTTTCTAGATATAAAAAAGGTAAAAAAGAAGAAGTTAAAAATGTACCAGAAAATAATGATTTACAAAATGTAATGCCTTCTATGGAAAGTGCAAATGCAATAGTGCAACCAAATCTTGTTATACAGCAACAAGAAAATTTACAACCATTAAATGAGGTTTCAACTATACCGCAACCAGAAAATTTACAACCATCAAATGATGTTTCAACTATGCCACAACCAGAAAATTTGCAACCTTCAACTGTACCATTACAAGAAAATATACCAAGTACTGATGCACCTGCTGCAATTGAACAATCACTTTATTTTGCTAATCCAGAAGAGCCAGCTGAAGTAACAGTACCACCACTAGTACCAGAAGTTGCTACTACTAATAATGTTGAAAATAATGATGTAACTACTGATATAAATGAATTTGGTGAGCAATTAATGAATTCAAATGAGCCAGTTACTAATCGATTTTTTCAAGTACCAACAACGGTACCTGTAGAAACTACTGAAACAGATAATAATATGGCAATATTCAATCAGACTACGGACAATAATTCTGTTTTAGGTTCAGAAATAAGTAATAATCAAATACCTACAACAGTTCCTATAGAAAATAGTGAAGCAAACATATTTAATAATTCTAATTTGGTTGTAGATTCAAATAATACTCAATCATCTGAACAAAATAATATATTTAATCAAATGCCAATTAATAATGAAATGAATAGTACTGATGCACCAGTAGAAACAAATATATTTAATAATCAACCGATTAATGAATCTAAAGATGAAATAGAAGTATTAGATATATTTGATGAACCAACAACAAATGATAATTCAAATTTTGATAATGATGAATTTAAATATTAATGATATTTATGCTACCGTTTGGTAGCTTTTTTTTTATCAAATTTTTATGATATAATAAATTTGTAAAAGAGGAGTGTACAAAATGAAAGAAGTTTATGATTTTTTAAAAAAATGTGGGACATTTTATATAGCTACAATTGATGGTGATAAGCCAAGGGTAAGACCATTTGGAGTAGTAAATATTTTTGAAGGAAAATTATATATCCAATCTGGTAAATCAAAAAATGTATCAAAACAAATACAAATTAATCCTAATATAGAAATATGTGCTTTTTTAGATGGTAAATGGATAAGAATTGAAGGAAAAGTTGTACGTGATGATAGAAGAGAAGCTAAAGTAAGTATGTTAGATGCTAATCCAGTGTTAAAAAGCATGTATTCAGCAGATGATGATAATACAGAAGTACTATATTTTGAAAATGCAAAAGCTACATTTTATTCATTTACAGAAGCACCTAAAGTAATAGAATTTTAATTATATAAAAACGATTTAGAATTGACTAAATCGTTTATTTTTTATAATTCTTTCTAATATGCAAACTAAGTAATACATTATAGTTGATAATATACAAAGTAATAATACTCCTGTCATTACTAAATGAAGATTAAATACTTGTGAACCATACATAATTAAATATCCTAATCCTTCTTTTGATACTAGAAGTTCTCCCATTGAAACACCGATTAAAGACATACTAATATTTACTTTTAATGTACTAATAATATTACTAATATTACTAGGAATAAGTAGTTTAAAATAGATTTGTTTTTTATTTGCTTTTAATGCTTTCATTAATTTGAGTTTATTATTATCAATTGATTCAAATCCTTGATAAATATTAATAATAGTAATAATTAATGATATTAATAGAGCCATTAATATAATCGATTTAAAACCTGCACCACACCATATAATTATTATTGGACCTAGTGCTACTTTAGGAAGACTATTTAAAATTGTTAGATATGGATCTAATATTTTAGAAATAGTTTTTTTATGCCAAAGAAAACTGGCAAATAATAATCCTAAAATAGTACTTAATGTAAAACTAATAATAGTTTCTATTGTTGTGATGTAAATATGATGAAATAAGTTATTTGTTTTAAATAGTTTTATAATTGTTTTAATAATATCTAATGGACTAGAAAATATAAATCTATTTATTAAATTAAAACTAGTAAGTAATTGCCATAAAATAATAAATATAATTATGATACTTAACTGCATTATTTTAATAAATATTTTTTCTTTTTTCTTTTTATTTAAATATAAAATATGTTCTTTACTATACATCATAATCAAGTTCTTTCCATATTTGATCATAATAGTCATTAAATTCTTTACATTTACGATTATTAATAGGATTTGTTTTATTTGTTAAATTAATTATATGTTCTTTTTTGATAGTAGCTGGTCTTTTAGTTAAAACAATAATTCTATCTGAAATAGAAATTGCTTCGGCAATATCATGAGTTACTATAATCGCACTTTTTCTTTCATCTTTTAAAATATTATATACATCATTGGAAACATTAATTCTTGATTGATAATCAAGAGCAGAAAAAGATTCATCAAGAAGTAAAATATCGGGTTTAGTAGCAAGTGTTCTAATTAGAGCTACACGCTGTCTCATACCACCAGATAATTCACTAGGTTTACTATTAATAAAATCTTTTAATCCATATTTATTTAATAATTCTAGAACATATTTTTTATTTTCTATAGTATTTTTATTTTGTATTTCTAATCCTAGCATACAATTATCAAAAACACATCTCCAGTCAAATAAACAATCAGATTGCAACATATAACCAACTTTTTTATTATTTTCAATATTTATTATGCCATCAGTTTTATTTTCTAAACCACAAATAATAGATAGTATAGTTGATTTTCCACATCCTGATGGTCCAACAATAGATATAATTTCACCTTCAAATAAATCAAATGAAATATCTTTAAGAGCTACTATTTCATCATTATCAGTGTGATAATTCTTTTTTAAATTTTTAACTGTTAATATTTTCTTTGGCATATCTATTATCTACTAATTTCTCAAATGGTGCATATGGATTTTCAACACCAGCATTTGCCATTATTTCTTGAACATGGTTAAAATCTTTTTCATTTATATAAGTGGTATCATACCAAGAATCAATGCTTCTATATCTTTTTACTATTGCTTCTAAGTCATTAAGTGATACATCTGGAAAATATGGTAATATTGTTTCTGCAACTTCTTTATCAGTATGAGTATTTACATAATCAATTCCTTTTTGAATAGCTTTTGAAAAACCTTGGATAACTTCTGGATTATTTTCAATATAACTTTTACGGGCATTATAAGCAGTATATGGAATAGTACCACCTAATTCACCAAGAGAAGCAACTACATATCCAAAACCTTGTTTTTCTAGTTGTAAAGCAGTTGGTTCAAATAAAGAGACATAATCACCAGTGCCACCAATAAATGCTCCGCTCATAGCAGCAAATGCAATACTTGTATCAATTTTTACATCTTTATTTGGAATTATATTATTTTGTGTTAATATCCATTCAAGTGTCATTTCTGGCATTCCATATTGGCGTCCACCAATAATGAATGATCCTTTTAAATCCTCAAGTTTAAAGTTGTCTTGCTTTGCTCTAGATACTAAAAAACTACCATCTCGTTTAGTTAATCCAGCAAAATTTATAAGATAGTCTTTTTCGTTTTGATTGTATACATAAATTGTTGCTTCACTGCCACAAAAACCAATTTGAACATCACCTGATAATACAGCTGCTGTAACTTTATCAGCTCCAGATGCTAAAACTATTTCTACATAAAGTCCTTCTTCTTCAAAATAACCAAGAGCATGTGCAGCATATTGTGGCGCATAAAATACACTATGAGCTACTTCAGCAAGTCTTACTTTTCTTAAATCATTAGTTTTATTTTTAATTGCTATTAAGAATATTGTTATAATAATTATTATAAATGAAACTATTGGAAAAATAATTCTTTTCATAAAATCCTCCTTAAATTCATAATATTATATTCATAAAATATAAAATAGTGTGTTTTTAAAAACAATAAATTATGATATCATATAGAAGGTGGTAAAAATGAAACTAGATGGATTAAATGAAATGCAACGAAAAGCTGTTGAAAAAACAGATGGACCACTTTTAGTATTAGCTGGTGCTGGAAGTGGAAAAACAAGAGTATTAACTACAAAAATAGCTTATTTGATCGAACATAATAATATTAATCCATATAATATACTTGCAATAACATTTACAAATAAAGCAGCTAGAGAAATGAAAGAAAGAATTGAATCTATGCTAGGAGATATATCAAAAGGTATACAAATTTCTACATTCCATTCTTTTGGCCTTACAATTGCTAGAGAAAATTATGAAAAATTAGGATTAATGAAAAATTTTACTATATTAGATAGTGAAGATTCTTTAACTATTATTAAAAAAATAATGAAAGAATTAAATATTGATGCAGAAAAATTAAAACCTAAATATGTTAGAAATCAAATAAGTGGAGCTAAAAATGAAATTCTTTCACCACTTGAATATGAAAGATTTGCAAATACAGATATAGAAAAACAAGTAGTAGATATTTATAAATTATATGAACAAAGACTTAAAACTAGTAATTCAGTAGATTTTGATGATTTATTAATAATGCCTATAAATTTATTTAGAAAAAATCCTGATATTTTAGATTATTATCAAGAAAGATTTAAATACATTCTAATTGATGAGTATCAAGATACAAATGAGGCTCAATATATTTTAGTAAAGATGATAGGAGCTAAATATAAAAATATATGTGTTGTCGGAGATAATGATCAATCAATTTATAGTTTTAGAGGAGCTAATTATCAAAATATTCTTAATTTTGAAAAAGATTATAAAAATGCTGAAACAATTATGCTTGAAGAAAACTATCGTTCAACGCAAAATATTTTAAAAGTAGCTAATGAAGTTATTGAAAAAAATACTAAACGAAAAGATAAAGTGTTGTGGACTGAAAATGGTGAAGGGGATAAAGTTAGATATTATCGTGCCAATGATGAAAAAGATGAAGCTAATTTTGTATCTTCTGAAATAGAAAAATTAATTGAAAGTGGAATTAGAAAATCAGATATAGCTGTTCTTTATAGAACTAATGCTCAGTCAAGAAATATAGAAGAAACTTTACTTCGTAAAAATATATCTTATAAAGTAGTTGGTAGTGTATATTTCTATAATCGTAAAGAAATAAAAGATTTAATTAGTTATTTAAAACTTATTCATAATAATTATGATGATAATAGTTTATTTAGAATTATTAATGTTCCAAAAAGAGGAATAGGAGAAAAAACTATTCAAAATTTAACAGAACAAGCTACATTAGAAAATAAATGTGTATATGATGTTATTAGTAGTGGAAAAGAATTAAAATTTAAAGAAATAATTGAAGAAATAAAAAAAGAAGCAGATAATTGTTCATTAACTGATTTAATAGATTTAATATTAAATAAAACTGGTATGAAACAAGATTTACTTTCAGATAAAACTATTGAATCTGAAATAAGACTTGAAAACCTTGAAGAATTTAAAAGTATTACTAAAAATTTTGAAGAAAAATATGGTATTATTTCACTTGATGAATTTTTAGATGAAATAAGCTTAGTAGCCGATGTAGAAGAACATAAGAACGATACAGAAGTTGTAACACTTATGACTATTCATTCTGCTAAAGGACTTGAATTTAATTATGTATTTATAATTGGTATGGAGGAAGGAATTTTTCCACATTTTAATTCATTAATGGATTTTAATCAAATAGAGGAAGAAAGAAGATTATGCTATGTAGCAATTACTAGAGCTAAACAAAAACTTTGGATAATAAATGCTAAAAGAAGAATGCTATATGGAAAAGATAGTGTTAATCCTCCAAGTAGATTTTTAAGTGATATAAAAAGTGAAGATTTAGATATTCTTGAAAAAGAAGAAAAAAAGGATTATACTATAAATAGTATTATGACTAACATAGACAAAGATGTGAATTATAAGTTTGGTGAAAAACTTATTCATGATACGTATGGAGAAGGTTTGGTTGTTGGTATTGATGATAGTCTAGTATCAGTTGCTTTTCCTCATCCAATAGGTATTAAAAAATTCATTAAGGGTCATAAATGTTTAAGAAAGGAAAATGAATAATGAACGTTTTGGATATTTTAGATGATATAAAAAGTTTTTTTAAACCAGTTACAGATTTTTTTGTAGAAAATTATGATAATCCAATTTTTTGGCTTGTTATAGTAGGATTTATTGTTGGCATTTTTCTTGTTACATATACAGCAAAACCAAATAAAAAATAACACTTAAGTGTTATTTTTTTATTATATAAATAATAATTCCTAAAAGAAGTACTCCAGAGCCAATAATAATATATATATAATTATTATTTTCATTTGTTTCAGTAGTTACAATCTCTGGTTCATCATTTTCAATTTTAATTACATACTCGCCATTTTCTTTTGAATATGAATATTCTTCTCTAGCATAACGAGTAATATATTCAGGATCTTTTAGTTTTTCAATTTCTGTTTTTAAATTTTCAGATTCATGTTTTAAAGTACTAAGTTTTAAATTTAAATCTTTTTCTTCTTGTTTTAATTTTTGAATATCTATGTTGTATTTAATAAAAGTTGCAACAAAGTATACAATTCCAATAATTGCTAGTAATCCAAAAACAATTACTGGTTTTTTTACTTGTTTCTTTTTCTTTGGCACTTTATCACATCCCTCTATTATGCTAATTGTATCATTTTTTTAATTTATTTTCAATTAGTTTACTAATACTTGACTCTATAAAAAATCCAAATATTAGTAGCAATAAAGAATAGATATGGAAAATACCAAAACAGTATTTTTGAAGACATTTAAAATAAATATATGCGAATAAAATTATAAATAATAGGTGTGATATTATTTTAATTAATATATGTTTATTATGAAGTAATTTATAAATAAGATTATATGTTAAAGAAAAAAGAAAACCAATAGTAAATGATATAGTAATAATATTAATCTGAGTATTTAAATTCATTATTTAAATAATTTAGTAAAAATACTTTCTTCTTTATCTTTCTTTTTAATATTTTCTATATATCCTAAACTATTTATTTTACCTTTAATAGATACATTTCCTTGAAAAGTGTCAAGCTTTACTATCTCTAATCCTTCTCCTTTAATAACTATATATCCCATATTTGTTTCAAGTAGAAATTCTTCATTATCAAAACTATCAATTTTTTTTACACCACTAATTATAATATTTTTTCTTTCATTAATTGTTATAGAATGACTTATAGTACTAAATGTTTCATTTTTATCCATCTTAACACTCCTTTCAATTAATGATATGATTATATTTTTTTATTATTCCTCTTTGAATGTTGGTAATAATTCATCGAGTGTATATTCTTCATATGGTTCAGTACCTTTAATATAGAAAAACATTTTTTTATTATCAGAATTTGTATCTCCAGTTACAGGATCTACTAACATACCAACAACATTTTTAGGCATTACATACCAATTATTTTCTTTTTCTTTTAAAGCATCTTCCATTGCATCTACCCACATATTTTTAGTAGCTAAACTATCTGTAGAATTAACTTCTTTATTATCATCATATCCAGTCCAAATACCAATTAATAAATCTTTATTATATCCAAATATTAAATGATCAGTATCTGTAGTACCTGTTTTAATTGCATATTTTTTTGTCATTTTTGGTTTAATAACTAAACATGTTGGTAGGGCATAATCTTTAATTTCTTCTGCATATGTATTTGTTAACATTTCATTTAATATAAATGTTAAACTTTTATTTAAAATTTGTTCTGGTTCATTATCAAATTCATATAGTACATTATTATTTAAGTCTGTAACTTTAGTAATCAAATGTGGTGTAATACTATATCCTTCATTTGCAAATGTACTATAAGCTGTAATCATTTCTAAAAGACTTATATCATAAGTACCAAGTGCAAGTGATGGAACGGGATCTAATTTTTCTTTAATACCTAATCTTTTGGCAGTATCTACTAAAACTTCTTCACCTAAAAATAAATGAGTTTTAACAGCAAAAATATTATCTGATAAAGCAACAGCAGCGCCCATAGTAATTGGTTTGTTAGCATAATTATTACCATAATTTTGAGGACTATATATTTCATTTTCTCCAAACATAAAAGTAGTGGGTGAGCTTTTGAAAGTTGTGGACATAGTAAAACCATTTTCTAAGGCAGCATAATATAGAATTGGTTTCATTGTAGAACCAACTTGTCTTTTAGCATTTATAGCTCTATTATATTCACTTTTTAAATAATCACGACCACCTATTAATCCTAAAATATTACCATTGTTTGGATTAATAGCAATCATAGCAACTTGAATATCTTTGTTATATTCTAAGTTTTTAAGCATACTTTCTTCTAAACTATTTTGAACATTATAATCATATGTTGTATATATTTTTAAACCACCGGTTTGTAATAGTGATTTAGGAATTTCTGATATAGTTTTTAATTCTTCATATACAGCATCTTCAAAATAATCTTGTGTTAAAAGTGTTTTTTCAGTATTATTTGTATTATAGATTAATTCTTCTTTTAGTGCTTTTTCTTTTTCATTTTTAGTTATATATTTGTTATTATACATTGCATCAAGTATTAATTCTTGTCTTTCTTTAGCAGCTTCTTTATTTACAAATGGGGAATATTTAGATGGCCATTTAGGTATCCCAGCAAGCATTGCACTTTCAGCAATTGTTAAATCTTTTGCACTTTTATTAAAATAGTATTTTGCAGCATTTTCAATACCAAATACACCACCATAATTAATAGTATTTAAATATCCTTCTAAAATTTGTTCTTTAGAATAATGAGCTTCTAATCTTATTGCTAGCCATGCTTCATCAAATTTTCTTTCCCATGTTTTTTCAAATGATAAAAATAAGTTTTTAGCATACTGCTGAGTTATAGTAGAAGCTCCTTGTAAATTATCTCCATTTTTTGTATTTATATATAATGATTTTAAAATACGTAGAAAATCAAATCCTTGATGTTTAAAAAAATTTTTATCTTCAGTTGCGATAGTAGCATCTATAACATGCTTTGACATATCTGAAAGGGCAATCCATTCATCATTGGTATGTGAAAACAATTTACCATTATTATCATATAAATAATAACTATTAGCACTACTAATATCTAGTGGTGGTAATATAAAAGCATATATTTTAATAGCATAATAAAAAAGTAAAATAAGAATATAAAAAAATATGGATATTTTCCATACTACTTTTAAGAATTTCATATTATTCCTCCAATCTATATTTATTATTGGTAAAATAATAAAAAATATAATTAAAATTAACAAAATAATGTTACAATATATATAGGTGATAATATGGAAAAAATAATATTAGTAGATGGCAATAACCTGTTATTTAGAAGTTATTTCGCAACTGCTTATACAGGAAATATAATGCGAAATAGTAAGGGATTTCCAACTAATGCTTTATATGGATTTGTAAATATGATTAATAAAATAGTTGAAGAAGAAAATCCAATTTATATATTAGTAGCATTTGATAAAGGAAAAACTTTTAGACATAAAGAGTATGCAGATTATAAAGGTGGTAGAAATGTAACTCCAGAAGAATTAATAATGCAGATGCCTTTTGCTAGAGAAGTACTTACTTATATGGGAATTAAATATTATGAAATAGATAATTATGAAGCTGATGATATTATTGGAACATTTAGTGAATATTGTAATAAAGATAAAGATTATGTAGGAACAATTATTAGTAGTGATAAAGATTTATTACAATTAATTAGTAATGACGTAAATATTAAACTATTAAAAATGAAAGATTATATTCGTTATGATCATGATTCATTTGTTAAAGAATATGGTATTGAACCTAAAAGAGTAATTGACTTAAAAGCTTTAATGGGTGATCCATCAGATAATATTCCTGGTGTTAAAGGAATAGGAGAAAAAACTGCTTTAAAATTATTAAGAGATTATGGAACATTAGATGAAATATATAATCATTTAGATGATATTGGTGGTAAGTTAAAAGAAAAATTAGAAACAGATAAAGAAAATGCTTATATGAGTTATCATTTAGCTACTATTGTAAAAAATGTACCTGTAGATATTAATTTAGATGATATAAAACTAAGAGATGCTGATGAAGATAAATTGTATAAATTTTATGAAGAAATGGAATTTAAATCATTTATCAAAAAAAGAGTAAAAAAAGAAAATGTAGAATTTAAAGTTTTTAGTGATAATGACAAAATAGTAAAAGATAATGAAGTTGCCTTATATCTTGAAATGTCTAGTAGTAATTATCATACTTCAGAAATACTTGGATTTGGTGTTTTTAGTGAACATAATAAATATTTTGTACCTAAAGAGTACTTTTTAAATCATAGTGATATGTTTGATGATTTAAATATTATTACATATGATATTAAGAAAATAATAACAGCTTTAAAATGGAAAAATATAAAATTTAATAATAAAGTATTTGATATAATGATTGCTGCTTTTTTACTTGATTATACAGTTAAAGATGATATTGAAACATTTGCAAGTTTCTTTGGCTATTCTTTTAATGAAGAATTTGAAAAAAATGTAGTTTTAAAAGCTAAATTTTTATATGATATGAGACAAAATATGTATGATGGTTTAGTAAAAGAAGAATTAATTAATCATTATGATAATATTGAACTTCCACTTGCATATGTACTTTCTACTATGGAATATAATGGTGTTAATGTAAATAGTGAAACATTAAAAGAAATGGATAAAGATTTAACTATTAAAATAGATGAAGTAGCTCATAAAATATATGAAATGGCTGGTTGTGAATTTAATATTGCTTCACCAAAACAATTAGGTGAAATATTATTTGAAAAATTAAATCTTAATCATGGTAAGAAAAGTCATCGTGGTTATTCAACATCAATTGAAGTATTAAATAAATTAAAAGGAGAACATCCTATTATTGATTTAATAATTGAATATCGTATGCTTAGTAAAATTGAAACAACATATGTATTAGGTCTTTTAAACTCTATTTTAAAAGATAATAAAGTTCATACAATATATACACAAACATTAACTAGAACTGGAAGATTATCTTCTATTGAACCAAATTTACAAAATATACCTGTGCGAAATGAATTTGGTAAACTTATTCGTAAAGCTTTTGAACCAAGTCCTAATTCAGTTATTTTAAGTGCTGATTATTCACAAATTGAACTTAGAATTTTATCACATATGGCAGGAGTACAGTCTTTAATTGATGCATTTAATAATAATATTGATATTCATGCGAAAACAGCTAGTGATATTTTTGGTATTAGTCCTGATGAAGTGACTTCAAAGGAAAGAAGAATAGCTAAAGCTGTTAATTTTGGTATTATTTATGGTATTAGTGGTTATGGACTTGCTGAGAACTTAGATATTACTGTTAAAGAAGCAAAACAGTTTATTGATAATTATTTTGAGAGTTATCCTGGTATTAAAGAATATATGGATAAGTCAATTAAAGAAGCTTATGAAAAAGGATATGTTAAGACTTTATTTAATCGTAAAAGAGTTATACCAGAACTTCAAGATAAAAACTATATGGTAAGATCTAGTGGTGAGAGAATGGCTCTTAATACACCAATTCAAGGAACAAGTGCTGATATTATTAAGAAAGCAATGATTGAAGTACAAAATGAGCTTGAAAAACGCCAGTTAAAAACTAAAATGATTTTACAAGTACACGATGAACTTGTATTTGATTGTAATAGAGATGAACTAGAAGAAGTAATAGAATTAGTAACCAATATTATGGAAGGTACATATAAATTATTAGTACCACTTAAAGTTGATATTAATTATGGCGATAATTGGTATTTAGCTAAATAAGGAGTGATAAGATGAATACAGTTATCTCAGTTATGTTAGTTAGCTTTTTTACTAATATTTTACTTGCTTTAATTAAAATAATTGTTGGATTTATTGGAAAATCTAGTGCGTTAATAGCCGATGGAGTGCATTCATTTAGTGATTTGACTACTGATGTTATTGCGATTGTGGGTAGTAAAATATCTGATAAACCAGCTGATGATAAACATCCATTTGGTCATGGTAAATTAGAATATTTAACAAGCTTTTTTATAGGACTTATAGTTATATTACTTGGATTATTTATTATTAAAGATGCTTTTAATAAAGAAATAATTGTTACAAGTACTATAGTAATCATTGTTTCAGTTATTACGATAATTGCTAAGTTATTATTATCTAGTTATTTAATTAGGAAAGGTAAAAAATTAAATAATACTATTGTTATTTCTAGTGGTAAAGAAAGTAGAGCTGATGTTTTAAGTTCTATAGTAGTATTATTATCAGCTATTTTAATACAATTAAGTAATAAAATTGAATTTTTAAAATATGCTGATGTAGTAGCAACTATAATAGTAGCTATATTAATAATTAGAGTAGGCTTTAATATAATTAAAGAAAATATTAGTAATTTACTTGGTGAATCAGAAACTGATGAAATTATAATTAATAAAATAAAAGAGCAAATATTAAAAATTGACAATGTATATGATATTGAAAATTTAAATGTTATTAAATATGGTTCATATTATAAATTATCATGTGAAGTATCAATTAATAAAGATTTAAGCTTTATTGATGCTCATGATGTAGTTCATAAAATAGAAAAGAATTTAAAGAAAATGGATAATCGTATTAAGTATGTACTTATACATGCAAATCCATCTAAAAGTAGCAATTAAAATTGCTACTTTTTTTGGTTTTTAGGTAGGAGTTTGTTAAATTTTTGAGTATATATAATTAGATGCTAATTGAAAGGAGGACTTGTGATAGAAGAAACAAATAAAATAAATATACCATTAGCATTTGATTATAAGTTTAAAAAAATGTTTGGAGATAATGATAATATAGAAAGATTGGAAACATTAATATGCTTATATTTTGAATTAAAAAAGGAAGATGTACATGGTAAAATAAGAATATTAAATAATGAAAATTTAATAGAAAATAGAAATAAAAAAAGATTAGTATCTGACATATATTTAGTATTAGAATTAGTAAGTGGAAATATAAGAGTAGATATAGAAATAAGTGATAAGAAATTAAGTGAAAGTATATTAAATAGAAATATAATATATGGAGCATATTATGCATCAAATCAATTAAGAAAAAGTGCTGACTATAGTACATTAGAACCAATAATAGAAATATGTTTTGATAAAGGAATAGAAGGACTAGAAAGTGAAGAAATAGTAGATAAATATTACTTGCAAAATAGTAAAGGAATAAAGTTAACTGAAAAGTTACAAATTCATCATATAGATATTGAAAAGTGTTATAATATATGGTATTCTAAAAACGAAAAGAAATATAGTGAATATGAACAAAAAATGATAAAATTTGGAGCATTATTATGTGCAACAAATATAGATGAATTTAATGAATGTTTAGGGGGAATACCAATGGATGAAGAAGTAAAAAAGGATATAGAAATAACTAATAGAGCATTAAATGAAGAAGATGATTTATTATCATGGTATGATTATGAAAGAGATAGAAAAGCCATGGAATTAGGAAGACTTCATGATGCTGAGAAAAAAGCTACAAAAGAAGGTTTAGAAAAAGGTATGAAACAAGGCATGAAACAAGGCATGAAACAAGGTATGAAACAAGGTATGAAACAAGGTATAAAAGAAGGTAAAAAAATAGAAAAAATAGAACTTGCTAAAAAATTAAAAAGTAAGGGAATTGATATGCAAATTATTTCAGATGTTACTGATTTAAAAATCAATGAAATTGAAAAATTATGAAAGTGATTATTTCACTTCTTTTTTTTGAAAAATTATAAGTATTCTTGTATAAATTGCTTAACTTTAGTATAATATTTATTGGTGATTAAAGTGGCTGATAATAGTATAAAATTTCGAGAACTTAGAGAAAAATATCCAGTATTTAATTATAATAGTTATAATTATACAGAAGTTGATAATAAATTTATTATTACTTTTTCTTTTGAGATAGAAGGACTTACTATTTTTAATCCAACTATTTCAATTGATAAGAAATGGATAACAGCAGATTTAAATAAAAAATTTTTTGATTATTTAGTATTTCATATAGGTCTTGTAGAACTAATTAGTTACTGGAAATGTACATGTAGTCCTATTGTTAATATTAAAGCTGGATATATATCGGATGAGCAAGTATCGTGGTTTAAAAAACTATACTATTATGGCCTTGGTGAATTTTTCTTTGTTAATAATATTGATACAGATATTGATAATTTCATGCATATTAATCATGAAACTAAGCAAGAAATAATTTGTGTTGATTATGAAGGTAAAGGAAATTTAATACCTATTGGTGGAGGTAAAGATTCAGTTGTAAGCTTGGAGCTTTTAAAAAATAGTTTTAATTTTAATACACCATTTATGATTAATCCAAAAGAAGTACATTTAAATTGTGCTAAAGCAGGTGGCTATTTAGAAGAAGATATTATTACTATTAATCGTAAGATAGATCAAAATTTAATTACATTAAATAGTGAAGGATTTTTAAATGGACATACACCATTTAGTGCTTTAGTTGCATTTGTAACTTATTTTGTAGCATATATTACTAACAAAAAATATATAGTTTTATCTAATGAAGCAAGTGCTAATGAGGCAACAGTTGTAGGTACTAAAATTAATCATCAATATTCTAAAACATATGAATTTGAAAATGATTTTAATAGTTATACTAAAAAATTCTTTGGTATAGATATTAAATACTTTAGTTTACTTAGACCACTTAGTGAGTATCAAATAGGAATGCTTTTTTCTAAATATACACAGTATCATAAAATATTTAGAAGTTGTAATGTAGGAAGTAAACAAAATCCTTGGATTTGGTGTAATAACTGTCCAAAATGTTTATTTGTTTATATTGTTTTAAGCCCATTTTTGTATAAAGAGGGATTAAAAAATATTTTTGGTGAAGATTTATTTGAAAAAGAAAGTTTATTAGATACATTCAAAGAACTTACTGGTAATGCAGATACTAAACCTTTTGAATGTGTTGGTACAATTAGAGAAGTTAGATACTCGATTAGTTTAGTTATTAAAAAGTTAGAAGAAAATAATAAAGAATTACCATATCTTTTAAAATACTATAAGGATAATTATAGTACTGATTTTATTTCATTAAAATTAGAAGAAGAATTTAATTATGAGAATAATTTAGATGATGAATTCTTAGAAATATTAAAAGGAGCATTAAATTCATGTATACAAAAATAATTGAATATTTAGAAAATAAAAATATTTCTATTGTAGGTTATGGTAAAGAAGGTAAATCAACTTATAATTTTATAAGAAAATATTTACCTAATCAAAAATTAACTATTATTGATAATAATGATAAATTAATTGAAAATAATCCTGAACTTAGGGAAGATGAAAACTTAGATTTTGTATTAGGAATAGATGCATTAAATAATTTAAAAATATATGATGTTATTATAAAAGCACCAGGAGTTAAATTTAAAGATTTAGATATTAGTGAGTTTAAAGATAAAATAACATCAGAACTTGATTTAGCACTTAGATTCTTTAAAAATAATATTATTGGAATAACTGGTACAAAAGGTAAAAGTACAACTACTAGTTTAATTTATAAAGTTTTTAAAGAACAAAATTATGATGCCTATTTATTAGGAAATATTGGTATACCAATATTTGATTATATTGATCAAATTAACGAAAAAAGCAAATTAATAATTGAAATGGGTGCTCCACAGCTTGAATTTATTACAGCATCACCACATATTAGTATTGTTTTAAATTTATTTGAAGAACATTTAGATTATTTTGGTACAAAAGATAAATATTTTTTATCGAAAATGAATGCATTTAAATATCAAAATGAAAATGATTATGGCTTTTATTTAGGAAGTAATGAAACACTTAATAATTATATTTTAAAAGGTAATTATAAGAGTAAATTATATAATATATCTGATATGAAAATAGACAATGATTTTATTACTTTAAATAATAAAAAATTATATAATATAAATGATGAAAGATTACTACTTGGAAAACATAATTTAAGCAATATAATGTTTGTATTATATTTAAGTGAAGTTTTAGGATTAGATTTAAATAAAACTATAAAAACAATTAATACATTTGAAGGACTTGAACATCGTATGGAATATGTTGGCATATTTAACGGAATAAAGTTTTATAATGATGCAATAGCTACTATACCAGATGCATGTATCAATGCATGTGAAACATTAAATCCAGATACACTTATTTTTGGAGGAATGGATAGAGGTATAGATTATAGTGATTTAATTGAATACTTTAATAAAAGTAAAATATCTAATTTTATTTGTATGCCAGATACTGGTTATAAAATTAGTGACAAATTAAAAAATAAAAATGTATATAAAATAGAAAATTTAAAAGATGCAGTAGCTAAAGCAAAAGAAGTGACTAAAAAAATATGTGTTATGTCACCTGCTGCACCTAGTTATAATGCTTTTAAAAACTTTGAAGAAAAGGGAACATTATATAAAAAGTACATAAAGGAAGGTTAGACGTTATGATAGATATAAAATTAATAAGAGAAAATAAAGAATTAGTAAAAGAAAATATTAAAAAGAAATTTCAAGATCATAAGTTGCCATTAGTAGATGAAGTATATGATTTAGATGAAAAATTTCGTAATTGTAAATTAGAAGGCGATAAATTACGCGCTGAAAAAAATAAACTTAGCGATAGTATTGGTAAACTTGTTCGTGATGGGAAAAAAGATGAAATTGCTAAAATAAAAGAAGAAGTAGCTAAAGCAAATGATAGAATTACTGTATTAGAAGAAGAACAAGTAAAATTAGAAGAAGAAATTAAAAAGAGAATGATGGTTATACCAAATATTATTGATAAAACAGTTCCTATTGGTAAAGATGATAGTGAAAATGTTGAAATACAAAAGTTTGGTGACCCAGTAGTTCCAAAATATGAAATACCATATAATGCTGATATATTAGAAGCTGTTGGTGGTCTTGATAAAGAAAGTGCTGGTCGTACTAGTGGTAATGGTTTTTATTATTTAATGGGTGATATTGCTAGACTTTCTAGTGCTATGCTTGCATATGCTAGAGATTATATGATAGATAAAAACTTTATATATTGTATTCCTCCATTTATGATTAGAAGTGATGTTGTAACTGGTGTTATGAGTTTTGATGAAATGGATGCAATGATGTATAAAATTGAAGGTGAAGATTTATATTTAATTGGTACTAGTGAGCATTCAATGATTGGTAAATTTAAAGGTCAAATTTTAAAAGAAAATGAACTACCTATTACTATGACATCATATTCACCATGTTTTAGAAAAGAAGTTGGTGCACATGGTATTGAAGAAAGAGGAATATATCGTGTTCATCAATTTGAAAAACAAGAAATGATTGTACTTTGTAAACCAGAAGATTCATTTGATTGGTACAATAAAATGTGGCAATTTACTGTTGAAATTTTTAGAAATATGGATATACCTGTTAGACAACTTGAATGTTGTAGTGGAGATTTAGCTGATTTAAAAGTTAAATCATGTGATATTGAAGCATGGAGTCCAAGACAACAAAAATATTTCGAGGTTGGTTCTTGTTCTAATTTAGGAGATGCTCAAGCAAGAAGACTTGGTATTAGAGTTAAAGGTGAAAAAGGAAATTATTTCTTACATACACTTAATAATACAGTACTTGCTAGCCCAAGAGGTTTAATAGCATTACTTGAAAATAATTATAATGAAGATGGTAGTGTTAATATACCAAAAGTATTACAACCATATATGGGTGGTAAGAAAAAATTAGAAAAAGTTAAATAAAAAAAGAAAAGATTAAACTCTTTTCTTTTTTAATACTCTACTAAATCCATTACAAGCAGCATCTTTTATATTTGATAATCCTTGTTCAATTAAATCTTTTCCAAATGAGAATATTGTTCCTCCTTCAACTTCAGGAGCTCCTTCTATTTCTTCATCATCTTCAAAAACAATTTCTCTTCTTGGAATATATATTCCTTCCATATATTGTTGATATAACTCAATAGCATTATTTTGTTGAGCAAATAATAACATAGCTATTTCCATTTGATTAATCACATCATATCTAATTTGATCTAATTTTCTTTCTCTAAGTCTATCTCTATATTCAATAACATTATCATTATCATCAAAGAATATAACATTATCAAGTAGTGATTCTAATAAATCAATTTTATGAGCATTATATACTTCAAATATTCTTAATATATCATCTTTATTTTCAATAACAGGCATTCTATCACCATCAAGAATATCATATATTAACCATATATATTTTTGCTCTGATGACATAGAACTATTAGGATTCTCATTATATAAAGATACTATTTTATATATTGATTTCATTAAATCATCTAAGTGATTTATATAAAGAGAATTATCAAATTCATTTAAGTTAAAATCATAAGTATATTTTTTAATAATATTTCCATCTCTTATAACAATATCTAATACTCCATTATCATAAGACATTGATTCTACAAGTCCACTTTGTATTTGTTCATGTATAATACTAAAGAATAATTGATGATCCATTAAGAAAGGCATTTTTTGTCCCTCAACATCAAAATATAGTGTTGATGTATCACCAGCATATTTCTTAACATTTAATGTTAGTTTCTTTTCAATTTCTTTATGCTCTCCATTATTAATCTTTTTTATACAATAACTAGCCATAATAATCCTCCTGAATAAGTATATATAATAAATCTAAAATAAATAAAAATCAATATAATAAGACATATTGATATTTTTTTATAAAATTTATATAATAAAATTGTATTAGGGTGGTAATATGGGCTTAACTATTAAAAAAATATTTATTAGTATTGGTAAGTGTTTAAAAGAGACACATAAAACTATCAGCGCTGTTCAAAGAAGAAAATATAATCTAAGATTATTTATTCTTTTAGATTTAATATGGTGTAGATTAAGATATAGAATTAAATTAAAAGAATATGTAATATTTGAATTTTATAGAATACCTGGATATATAAGAAATACATATATTAGTATTAAGACATATGAATCATATAAAAGATATTTATATAGTCCAAGTATATTACATATTTTAAATAATAAGAAACTATTATTTTCTAGATTAAAAGATTATTTAGGTAGAGAAGTAATAGATGCTAATGATGTTAGTTTTAAAGAATTTGAAACATTTGCTTTAAAACATAAAGATTTATTAGCAAGAAAATCAAATAAGAGTTTCTTGTTATCTAATAAAGTTTATCATTTAAAAGATTTTAGAAGTCATGCTTTTATGTTAGATAAAATTAAAGATGATAAGAATGTTATAGTTGAACCTTTATTTAAACAAGATCCTTTGTTAGATAAAATATCTACTAATTTAGTTACTATTATTATAATAACTATATGTAATTCTAGAACTAGAAGAATTAGTGTAGTAGGAGCTTGTGTTAAATTTAGAGAAAAAGATACTACTATTAATGGATATATAGATGTGGGTTCTTTAAGTATTAAAGGTCACTTAAGAGACAATAATAATAGAATATATCCTAAAGATGTAGATGGTTATAAAATACCTTCATTACAAAAAGCATTTAATTTAGTAAAAGTACTTGCTAGTGAATTAGATGAAATTAGAGAAATAGAGTGGAGTATATGTTTAACTGATAAAGGAGAAGCATATTTGGTAGATGCTAATGCTAGTGAAGATTTAGTTTTTGAACAAACACCAGAGTATTTAAGAGATAGAATAGGTTTAAAACCATTTTATAAACATCATATGGTTGGTTTAAATAAATATCCAAAAGAGAAAGATTAAATTATATTTTTAAATCTTTCTCTATTTTTTATTGTTGAACAATTTTCAAGAGATGATGCTCTAAGTAAAGTAGTAGAACCAAATCTATCGTTTATTTTATCAATTAGTTCTAAATATTCATTAGTATTATAATTTTCATCTTTATCAAACAAAGATATTTGTTCAGCTGTTTTATTAGATAATCTTCCATAAGCAATACTAATTTTTCTAACAGGATAATTTTGTATATGCTTGTTATAAATATATTTTAATGTTTCAAATAAATAATCTCTGTTATCAGTAGATTCTGAAAGTGATATTGTTTCATGAAAAGATAATGAATAATCTTTAGAATAATTAATTCCTAAATAAACTATTTTAGTAACTAATCTTTTATTTCTTAATCTTTTATTTAACATATCATTCATTTCTTCTAATATTAGTAAAGCTTCTTTAGGATCATAATTTCTATATAATATTTGACTTATACTCATAGATTTATCATGTATTTGATTATTTAAATCTCTTACAGTTGTACTATAAATACCATTAGCTTTATTAACAATATCATTTCCCATAACTTTACCAAATCTTTTTATATAGAATTCTCTAGAATATTTATTTATATCACCAACTTTATATATATTTAAATTATTTAATTTCTTTTCGGATCTATATCCAAAACCCCATATTTTTGATATAGGAGATATGTTCCATAATTTGGTTTGTACATCATCATAAGTCCATTTAGATATATTATTTTTATTATGTTTAGCTTCTATGTCCATGGCAACTTTTGCAAGAAATATGTTTGGTCCTATACCTGCAGTAGTAGTAAGACCAAGTCTTTCTTTAACTGTTGCCATTATTTTTTCTGCTAGTTCTATATCAGTTAATTTATAACATTTTAAATAATCAGTAACATCTATAAAAGCTTCATCTATAGAATAAACATGTATATCTTCAGGAGCAACAAATTCTTTATATATATTCATTACTTTTTTACTTGTTTCTTCATATAGTTTCATTCTAGGCAAAACATACATTATTTTAATATCTTTAGGTAATTCAAACAATCTACCTCTAGATTTAATACCCATATTCCTTAAATAGGGCGATACAGCTAATGTTATAGCACCTTTTCCTCTAGTATAGTCCGATACTACTAAAGGGACTTTATAAGGGTCTAAACCTCTATTAACACATTCAGCTGATGCAAAGAAACTTTTTAAATCAATACTTATAATAGTTCTTTCTTTCATACGAACACCTTTTCGTATATAATATAGCATTATTAAAATCTTATAACAAGCGAACATTTATAGTTTTACAAATTTTTTTAAAGTGATATAATACTATTGGAGATAGAATATGAATCATGAGTATAATATAAAACTATTAAAAGCGGCTGGTTATGATGTAGATAAAGCTATGAATGATCTTGGTGGTATTGAAATGTATGAAGAAATACTACAAGATTTTTATAATGAAAACTTAGATAGAGTAAGAAAAATAATAGCTCTTAAAAAGAGTAATGATATAAAAAACTATACAATTGAAGTACATGCTATGAAAAGTGAATGTATGTATCTTGGAATTAATGAATTAGCTAATATGTGTTTAGAGCATCAACTAAAAGGTGAAGCAAATGATTTAAATTATATAAATTCACATTTTGATGAGCTAATGACAGAAGTAGCAAAAGTACTTACTATAATAAAAGAATATTTTGGAAAGTAGGTGCTGATATGAGTATAAGTTATTGAGAATAATATAAATATTAAATTTAGCCCATTTTTAGTAATTTGTACTTGTATCATAAATTTTATTATGTTATAATACCTTTGACTGGAAGAGAGTGGGCAAAACCCACTCTTTAGTTTTTAAAAAGGAGGTAGTTATGGAAGAAAAAATAATACATGCTATTGAAGGACCATTAAATGAAAAAAATATAGATTTGGTGGGGGTTCATTTTGGAGAAGAGGATGGACAAAAAACATTATTTGTAACTATTGATAGTGAAAAAGGAGTTGATATTGATTTATGTGTAGAAGCTACACATATAGTTGATCCAATAATTGATTCACTAGATTTAGATATAGAAGATTATGTTTTAGATGTTGGAAGTAAAGGAGTGAGTGAAGATGAGAACTAAAAAGACAAAAGAAGTAACTGAAGCTGAAAAAGCTGCAGAATTTAAAAAAGCATTAGATTTTATTGTTCAAGAAAAAGGTATTGATGAAGATACTGTTATTGAAGCAATGCAAACAGCATTATCTACAGCATTTAGAAAAAATGAAAAAGCAGATTATACTAGTCGTGTACTAATTGATAGAAATACTGGAGAAATAAAAGTATTTAAAGTTACAACAATAGTAGAAGACTATAAAGATGATGATGATGAAATTGATCCAGAAACAGGAGAAGTTAAAGTACAACATGATTATTTAAATGAAATGACTATTTCTGAAGCAAAAGAAAAGAATCTAGATTATCAAGTAGGAGATGAAATATTAGAAGAAGTAACTCCTAAAGATTTTGGTAGAGTAGCTATTTCTGTTGCTAAACAAGTAGTATTACAAAAAATAAGAGAAGCTGAAAGAGAAAAAATTATGGGTGAATTTGAAGATAAAGAAGATGAACTTATGGTTGGTTTCTTAGCTATGGAAGATGTTAAAAATTATTA
>JAEETF010000073.1 GCA_016290195.1 Bacilli bacterium
ATCTAGTAATAATATCACCATTTTGATTTACAGTACTGGAATAATTTTCATTAGCTACCATGCTTATTTTATCTTCAGGAACTCTTAAAAAAGTATTTTCCATTTTCACAGGTTTTAATATTTCTTCATAAACAAAGTCACTAAATCTCATTTTAGAAACATTTTCAACAACTTTCCTTAAAACCATTGCCCCCATATCTGTATAAGCATTTTTAATACCATCAGAATTTTTTCTATGTACAGTTCTTAATATTGCTTCAGCTTCTTCTTTATTCTTAGCAGAATCAACTCTTTTATCAGTAACAATAGGAACTCTAAATTTTAATAAATCAAATACAGTAACATCAGTTAAATTAACAAATTCTGAAGCATATTTAGTAATTGGTTCAAATATATCAATTAATCCTTTTTCTTCTAGTTTTAAAATAGATAACGCCGTAAATAATTTTGATGTTGATGCTAAATCAAATATGGTATCTTGTTCAATAGGTAATGGTTCATAATTAAACTTTCCATCTTTATAAACATATTCTTGTTTTAAACCACACAAAATAGTTTCTCTATTTCTATCAGTTCCATAATCTAATACAATACTTGGAGTTATTTTAGTATCTTTAACAAAATCATCAACTAATTCTTTAATACCACTATCCTTAAATAATTGAAATCTTAAAGTTGATATTGATGCTTTAGGATTATCCCTAATTAATTTAATAACAGCTTTTAATAATCTTTTACATCTATCTTCAACATTTATATCTTGAAATGCTGGAATAGTAGTATCATATTGATTTTTTATTAATTCATTTAAAAATTTTTCATATGTATAATAAACCTTTAAATTAGTCATGTAAATCCCCCACAAAAAAACTTATTTAATTATATTATTTTCTTTTTATTATGTCAAATTATATGATAAAATTAATATGGTGAAAATATGGAAGAAGACAAAACTTTAAATAACATCATGACAGATGATTTTGGAAAAATAATACTAAAAATAAGAAAAGAAAAACATTTAACACAAAAAGCTTTTGCAGAGTTAATAAACGTATCAGATAGAACAATATCAAAATGGGAAAATGGTCAATCAGTTCCAGATTTAATATGTGTCAAAAACATGTGTAAAGCCTTAGGAATATCTCCGAGTTCTTTAGTGTTGGATAAAAAGTCTAAAAAAGAACATATTACAGATTTTAATCATAAAGTAATAAATTTTTTTAGTGCTAAATGTATCCTATATTTAATATTTATTACATTATTTATTCTTTTATTCATATTTTACATTAATAATCGTAATACTGTAACAATGTATAGATTAAAATTAACTAATGAAGATTTTTTTGTTGGAAATAGTTATTATATAAAAACAAAATACAAGAATATATTAGTAATTAATGATATAAGGCTAAATAGAGATAATGATTATACATCAGTGAATCTAGAATTATATACTTATATAAACGGCGATAAAAAAGTAATATATGAAAAGAATTCATTAGAAAACATTTATATAGATAACTTTGATAATCGAACCCCATATTTAACAAAAGATATTATTAATTCCATATCTAAAAGTTTATATATAACCATTACGATTAATAATGATTCAGAAAGCATACAGTATAATGGAACATTTTCTGTTGTTGAAAAATATCAAAATAATAGAATTATTAAAGAAATGAACAAAGATGATAAAAATACTTCCAATGCAGTAGCAGCAGTATTCAAAGAAGCAACAGTAAATGATAAATTAATAGATATAGGGTACAAATATGACAGTGTAAAAGGTGTTTATAAGAAAAGTAATATTGAAATTGATATTAACAATCAGATAGTAAAAAATATTAAAAATGCTCCAAGTATAGTTATAAGTTATTATTATGATAAAGATTTTGTTTCATATTTGAATAAAGCTAATACTAGTATAATTTATTATTACCATACTGATGATGAATCAAATGAATGTTTAATAGGAAATTGTAAAAAATATTATGATGAAATTGATGAACTACTAGAAATATACCAAGAAATTAAAGAAATTCTATAAACGTGGAATTCCACTCTCGCAATCTTCTATTGCTTGATTTCGACATTAGTTGTTATCATGTGACCTAGAAAGCGAGGTGAGAAAAAGAAGCGTTATGAGGGGTAATATAAAAGGAACTGCTGCTTTTATATTAACAATGGTTTTAACACTTATATTGACCGCATGTCCCGTTAAAGCACAAATAGAATTAACAGATGATGAATATGCAAAATTACACTTACTATTTTCTGCAGGTAGAATCCAAACTCTAACTGATGAAGAAATAGAGTATTATTTAAGTATTGATGACGATAATATTTCTTCGGCACATAAATATTATAAAGTTATTGAAACTGAAAATGGTACTATATGTCAAGAAGTTAGTGAGTTAGAAGCTATTACA
>JAEETF010000074.1 GCA_016290195.1 Bacilli bacterium
AAAAATAAATTTCAACTATCATATACAATACTTTACAAAGAAAAGATAACAAGAGTTATCTTATATCAATATATTTTTTACGATTATCATCTATTTTTTTAGGAGCTTCTATTCTTAAAATACCATCATCAAATGAAGCAGTAATTTTATTTTCATCAACTTCACCTAAATAAATAGTTCTTTCTAGCTTTCCATACATTCTTCTTTCACGATGAATATACTTTTTACTATGATCGATTTCTTCTTTTTTATGTTCTGCAAGAATAGTAAGTGAACCTTTATTAAACTCTAATTTGATATCACTTTTTCTAAAACCTGGTACATCAACTTCAACAATATACATACCATCTTGTTCATATATATCACAACTCATTTGAGGATGTCTTTCTTCATTCTCAAACATATCATCAAAAAATATTCTACTTGGTAACATATTATTCCTCCTATTTAGCTATAATATCACAAATTATATTACTAATTTCAGTTGGATTATCAATTGGTAATCCTTCTATTAAACGTGCCTCTGTATAAAGAATTTTAGAAACTCTAATAAGTTCATCTTTATCAGAATTATAAAGCATTTTAAGTTTATTAACAATTGGATGATTTTCATTTATTTCAAGAACTAATTCAGCTTTTACCTTTTGATCAATAGGCATTACATTAATCATCTTTTCCATAGAAGTTGTTACTTCACCTTTACTAGTTAAACATACTGGATGTTTTTTCAATTTATTAGTAAATCTAACTTCTGAAATATCTAATTTTTCTTTCATTAATTTAAGCATTTCTTCATTATCACTATTTAATTTTTTAGTTTCTTCTTTATTCTCATCTAAATCTAATTTTTCATTACTTATATTAACAAATTTCTTACCATCATATTCAGTCAACATATTAATAACAAATTCATCACCATATTCTGTAAAATATAGAATATCATAATCTTTTTCTTTTATTTGTTCAATTTGTGGTAAATCATCTATTTTAGATATGGTTTCACCACATGCATAATAAATATCAGTTTGACCATCTTTCATCTTAGAAACATATTCTTTTAAAGTAACTAAACCTTTTTCTTTTGATGAATAGAATAAAATTAAATCTTTAAGTTTATCCTTATCAGTACCATAATTATTATAAACACCAAATTTTAATTGAATACCAAATGTCTTAAAAAATTCTTCATATTTTTTACGATCTTTAGCTAATAAATCCTCTAATTCTTTTCTTATTTTAGTTTCAATATTTTTAGCTATATTATTTAAAGCACTAGTCTTTTGGAGCATTTCTCTTGAAATATTAAGAGCAACATCTTCAGTATCAATTACACCTTTAACAAAACTAAAATAATCTGGAAGTAAATCAGGACATTTATCCATTATTAATACTCCATTAGTATATAAACTAAGTCCTTTTTCATATTCTTTAGTATAAAAATCATATGGAGCATGACTTGGTATAAATAATATTCCTTTATAATTAGTAATACCTTCTACTGAAGTATGAATTACTTTAAGAGGTTTTTCATAATCAAAATATCTTTCACTATAGAAATTATTATAATCTTCTTCTTTAATATCCTTTTTGTTTTTTTGCCATAATGGAATCATACTATTAAGTGTTTCTACTTCTTTTACTTCTTCATATTCATCTTTTTCTTTATCTTTTAAATGACGATGTGTAACTTCCATTTTAATTGGATATTTTATATAGTCAGAATACTTAGTTACTAATTCTTTTATTTTATATTCAGTTAAGTATTCATCATAATCAAATTCATCAGTCTTTTTCTTAATATGAAGAATTATATCAGTACCATCTTCTGCTTTTTCTGTTTCCTCAATTATATAACCATCTGCCCCAACAGATTCCCATTTATATGCCTTATTACTATGAGCATTCTTAGTAATAACAGTTATCTTATCACTTACCATAAATGCAGAATAAAAACCAACACCAAACTGACCAATTATATTTACATCTTTATTTTCTTTTAATAATTTTTTAAAATTCTCTGACCCACTTTCAGCAATTGTTCCTAAATTCTTTTCAAGTTCATCTTCTGACATACCAATACCATTATCAGAAATAGTAATAGTTCTATCATCTTTATTTAAAGATAAATTAATTTCAAAATCATTTTCCATTTTTAATGATTTATCAGTAAGCATTTGATAATGAAGTTTATCAATAGCATCACTAGCATTAGAAATTAATTCTCTTAAAAATATATCTTTATTTGTATAAATAGAATTTATCATTAAATCAAGTAATTTTTTTGATTCAGATTTAAATTCTTTCTTCATTTATATCATCTCCCATACAATTTAATTATATCATTATTTTAGCACTTGTCAAGAAAGAGTGCTAATTCTTTTGTTTTTTTATAATTTTTCAATAAATTAAAAAAGATAAACCTATATTAGATTTTATCTCTTCTAGATAATAACCAATTACTTTCATTATTATTTAAATCTTTTTCAAAATAAAGACAATATCTACTTTTAATTTCAAATGTTTCTTGAACCTTTTTATTAATGCCCAAATGATATCCAACTGCATCAACCAAAATAACAGATTTAATAATTTCTATTTTACTATTATATGTTATATCACTTATATAAAAACTATGTATTTTTATATCACTTAAAAACTCTTTTTCACATTCATTATCTAATTCTTGAGTTATAGTATTATAATATGATTCTGTTAAATATTTTTTTAAAGTTTCTCTATCATTTTCCATTCGGGCAGTCTCTACTTTAACAAAAATATCACAAATATAATATTTGAATTTTTCTATATCTAATGATGGATCTAAATCCTTAATTAGTTGAAGGGACATAATACGATGGAATTCTTTTGGCTTTTTAACTATATTTTCTCTTTCTACCGTATTTTTTTTAGGAAATAATAAATTTTTATTCTCACTTAACAAGGTTGTTACAATATTAAATGCTACATAAGCAGCTAATATTAATATGAAAGCTAATATTTCATAATGCTCTGAAAAATTAGTAAATTTAAAAAGAATTATTGTCAGTGATACCACTGAAGAAAGTATAATAATGATTATTTTAATTTTTTTTGGCATATATTTTCACCTATTATGATTATATCATCTTTTTAAATAATTTGTAACTTCAATCGCACTTTCTCTACCTATTTGTGATAAAGCCGCCGCATTAAAATGAACTAATTGTTTTGCTACATCAGATATACACATTGCAAGTAATGCTTTATCCATATTATTTTGATGATCTGTACTATATTCTTTAGCTGGTGCATAATGATCATAGGCATAACTTGATCCTAAAATAATATCATCATTTTCATTAGCTAACTCTACTTTTGCGGTATGTACTATTTCCACACCATCAAGATAACTACCTAATTCTCTAGCTGTTTCTATTACAACACCAAATTCAAGATTTAAATCTTTTTTCAAATAATTATGAACTTTCTTAAAAGTATCTTTATATTTTTTAATTAATTCTTGATAAAGAGTATCATAATCTTGTTTAGATGATGATAGTTTTTTATGTGAACTTGTACTATCTGATTCACCTTGAAAAACAACATAAAATTTATGTCCTATTTTTAAATTTTTATTTTCTGCATACTTTATTGCATTACTATATAAACTAGTAATTGATTCATATAAATAATAATCAGCATTACCAGGATATGATAATTCATTTGGATTTATTTCATCATGTGGAAGAAAAGAAGCTATTTGTTGAGCATCATGAGCTCCTAAAATCGCAATAACTTTATGACCAGTTAATTCATAATACTTTTGAGCAAAAGCAGGAATAATATTAGTTCCCTTTGATTGTTGAAGACTATATATATCACCACATTCTGCACAATAATTAGTCATACTAATACCAGAATCAGTAATTCTAACCCCATATTTTTCTCCTAAAGTAACAGTGTTAGAATTAATTGGTACTAATTTACCTTCACCTGTTGAATAATTATGTTTATACTCATATATAGTATCATTTTCAATATCTATATCAACATGCATTATGGAAGTATACTTAGAAACTATATCAATATCTATATCAGAATTAGTTGAAAACTCATAAACACCTAGTTTTTCTAATCTTGAATCAATTTCATCTTCACCAGAAAGATTATTATTATAATCTGATAAATATTGTCCAGCATTACCTACCATATTTGATTGTCCCCAAAATAATATAATGTCATAAATAGATTCTTCTTCTAAATAACTAATTCTATTTAATACATAAAGAGGAATTGGTAATATAAACAAAATAAGTAGTAATAATATATATTTAAAATAATACTTCATACGACACCTCTGACTTACTATTATATATAACTAATAAACTAATAGCAATAAAAAAATCGAACTATTTAAGTTCGACTATTTCAATTAATGGGGCGAGATAAGGGAATCGAACCCTTGCATAACGGAACCACAATCCGCCGTGTTAACCACTTCACCAATCTCGCCATAACAAATACAAAACTATTTTAACAAAAATAACTATTTATGGCAAGACTTTTTATTTAAAAACAAAAAAAGATTAAATAATTAATCTTTAATATTATAATGTTGGATATGTTCCTATTCCATTTGGTAAGCCAACTAAATACCAACAAAGAATAATTAAAATCCATAAACCAACCATTACTAAGTAAAATGGCATTAATTTTTTCATTGTACCAAATACAGTAACGGATTCACTTTCATCAGGTTTATATTTTTCCAAGAATGCTAACATTATAACAAAGTATACAAACATTGGTGAAAAACATTTACCAATACCATCAGCTGCTTTATAAATAAATAAAGTAAAATCTGGTGTAATATTCGCTCTCATAAATAATGGAACAACTATTGGTGATGCAAGTGCCCATTTATCATATGTACCAGGCATAAATATTGACATAACAATAACAAATATAAAGAAAGTTATTATTAATGGTATACCAGAAAATGGTAATTTAGCTAGTATATCAATTAAATTAGTAACAATAACTGTACCAATATTTGTCCAATTTAAAATACTAATCATTTGTGATGTAAAGAACATAAGTACAAATACAAAACTTACATTTTTAAAACTCTTAGAAAGACCAAGACTAAATTCAGCAGTATTTTTAATATTTCCTGAAACTTTTCCATATATATAACCACATACCATTAATATAACTGAAATTATATATATAAATCCATTTCTAAATGGTGATGCATCACCAAATAACATATCAATATATTCGGTACTATCTTGATTTAATAATAAGCCAGATTTTGGTAATCCAGGTATTATCATATAAACTATTAGTGCTAATAAAACAACAAATGCTATATTAGATAAGTAAAATGCTTTTTTAGATTTTACTCTTTCATTTAATTCTTCAGTACCTTTTTTAGGTAACTTAGGTAAAACCATTCTTTCTATAAATATTGTTCCAATAATAGCCAAGATAAGTGTACTACCTATCATTATATAAGTATTTGATAATAAACTATAAGTATAGTTTTTATCAACCTCTAATGATGCTGATGCTTGTGTTAAAAGTCCTAACGTAAAATCAGAATCATTAAAAATTAACCCAGTACCATAACCAATTGTCATACCTATAAATACAGTAATAATTCCTAAATAGGCATTTTTATCATTTAATTTATAAATTACTCCAATTAATGGTAATAATATAACATAATTATATTCACCTACTATAGATGATATAATTCCAGCAAGTAATGTTAAAAATATTAATCCTTTATTATTTAGTTTTTTTACCCAAGAGAACATTACATCAAATAATCCACTTGCTTCTCCAATACTAATTCCTATTAAGGATACAATTAACATTGCTAATGGTTCAAAGGTTTGGAAATTAGTTAAAACGCTTCCAAACAAGAATCTTAGACCATCAAAAGTAAAAATATTATTAACTATAGTTAATGAAGATGTTAGTTTTCCACCCTCAATATAAGTTATATCACCTTGAAATTGAATCATAGATAGAACTAAACTTAATAACATTATGACAAAAGTAATAACTAAAATTGTTATTACCGGACCAAATGATATTTTCCTTTTATTCTTTCTTCTATTTGACATATTTTCCTCCTAAAAAGTTACTACTTTTTTTAGTTTCTTATTGAAATCTATACGTGGCAACATTATACTTCTACCACATTTAGTACATTTAATTTTAATGTCAGCACCAAGTCTAGTAACTTCCCATAAGTTTTCACCACATGGGTGCTGTTTTTTCATTATAACAACTGATCCTTCTTTATATTCTTTATCCATTATATACCTCTATTAATTATTTCAAGAATACGATTTAAATCAGCATTATTAGTAAATGTAATTTCAATCTTTTTGTCTTTAATTTTTACTTTTGTATCCAAATGATTTCTTAAAATTTCTTCAGCATAATCAAACTCATTAGTTTTTTTATCGCGTTTAATTTTATTTTTCTTTTCAACTTGTTCATTTGATGTCATTGTTTCAATATCACGTACTGGAAGATTATTTTCAACTATTTTTTTAGCTAATTCTTCTATCTCTTCTACAGATGATAATTTACTAAGAGCTCTTGCATGCCCCATAGAAATTTCACCATTTATTACAAGTTTTTGAACATCTTTTGGTAAACGTAAAAGTCCCAAAATATTAGTAATATGACTACGACTCTTACCAACTTTACGAGCAAGTTCTTCTTGAGTAAGATCAAGACTTTTAATCATAGATTCATATGCTTCTGCTTCTTCAATAGCACTTAAATCTTCTCTTTGTAAATTTTCAAGAAGACCAATTTCCATCATTTGTTCATCAGTAAATGCCCTAATGATTGCTGGAATAGTAGTTCTTCCAGCCATTTTGCTAGCTCTTACACGACGTTCACCGGCAATTATTTCGTAACCCTTAATGCTTTTCTTTACTATAATTGGTTGAAATACACCATGTTCTTTAATAGAATCTGATAATTCTTTTAAAGCTGCTTCATCAAAGTTCTTACGTGGTTGATATGGATTTGGTCTTAATTCATCTAGATTAATTTCTACTATTTCTTCATTACTAGCAGATTCATAAATTTTCTTTTCAATACTTTCAACATCTAATGCTTCAGTATTAAACAATTGTTCAAGACCTTTTCCTAATGCTTTCTTCTTAGTTTCCATTTCTCTCAATCACTTCCTTTGCTAAATTCAAATAAGCTTCTGTACCACGACTATGTGGATCATAAGCAAGAATTGGTTTTCCATGACTTGGAGCTTCTGATAAGCGAACTAAACGTGGAATTATAGTATCATAAACTCTTTCTTTAAAATAACTCTTAATTTCTTCTACAACTTCTTGTCCTAAATTAGTACGATTATCATACATTGTAAGAAGTACTCCTTCTATATCTAATGAAGGATTTAAACTCTTCTGAGCAAGTCTAATTGTGCTAAGTAGTTGCATTATACCTTCAAGTGCAAAAAATTCACATTGTACTGGAATTATAACAGAATCTGAAGCTGTTAAAGCATTTGTAGTAAGAATTCCAAGTGATGGAGGACAATCTATAATGATAAAATCAAACATATCTTTTGCCATATCAAGATGTTTCTTTAATTGACCACCTTTTACAAAACCTGGTTCAGTTCTACTTTTTTCCATTAATTCTATATCAGCACCTGCTAAATTAATTGTTGCAGGTAATACATATAAATTCTTAAATTTTGTTTTAACAATGGTTTCTTTTAAACTTGCAGTATCTATTAATAAATCATATACACTCTTATTAATGTCTGCTTTATTAATTCCAATTCCAGTTGTTGTATTTCCTTGTGGATCTAGGTCAACTAATAATACACGTTTCTTTAATACACCAAGTGATGCAGCTAAATTTATACTAGAAGTTGTTTTTCCAACTCCACCTTTTTGATTTACTAATGATATAATTTTTCCCATATAATCACCATTCCTAATTATCTAATATATATCATATCATATTTTACGATATAAATCTATTAAAAAAAGTAAAAAAGAAGATTATTCATCTTCTTTTAATTCATCTAATAATTCCTCTTTAGTCATTTTACTATAACCCTTAATTCCTTTTTCTTTTGCAAGTTGTTTAAGTTCAGTAAGACTCATATCAGAAATAGATAATTCTTCTATATTTTCAACATCTATTTCTTCTTTTTCATCTTCTTTTAAATGACCATGTTCTACTAAATAATCAATTTCTTCTTTAGTAATTGTTTCTTTTTCAAGTAATGTATTAGCTATTAAATCAAGTAAATCTCTATTTTCAGAAATTATTTTCTTTGTAAGTTCATAACATTCGCTCATAATTGAACGCATTTCTTCATCTATTTCATAAGCAACTTGGCTTGAAAAATTACGACTCTTATTGTAATCTCTTCCTAAGAAAACACTACCTTCTTGTTGTTCAAATTGAATTGTTCCTAGTGAACTCATACCATATTCTGTAACCATAGCACGAGCTATCTTAGTTGCTTTTTCAAAGTCATTATGTGCACCAGTAGTTATTTCATTAAATACTAATTCTTCAGCAACACGACCACCAAGTAAACCACTAATAGTTTGTAAAAGTTCAGTCTTAGTTTGTAAATATGTTTCTTCTTTTGGAAGCATTAAGTTGTAACCACCAGCCATACCTCTTGGTATAATAGTGATTTTTTGAACATCATTTGCTCCTTCAAGTTTTAATCCTACAACAGCATGTCCAGCTTCATGATAAGCAACTGTTCTCTTTTCTTTTTCTGTATATTTATGGCTTACTTTAGCTGGTCCCATTAACACTCTATCTTGTGCTTCATCAAGTTCAGCCATTGTAATCATATCTTTACCACGTCTAACTGTAAGTAATGCAGCTTCATTTAATAAGTTTTCAAGATCAGCACCGCTAAATCCAACAGTTCTTTTAGCAATATTTTCTAAAGTAATATTTTTTGAAAAGATTTTATTACGTGCATGTACTTCAAGAATTTCTTTTCTTCCTTTTTGATCAGGTAAATTAACTTGTACTTGTCTATCAAAACGACCTGGTCTTAATAATGCTGGGTCAAGTACATCTGGTCTATTTGTAGCGGCAATAATAATAATACCTTCATTAGCCCCAAATCCATCCATTTCAGTTAATAATTGGTTAAGTGTTTGTTCACGTTCATCATGACCTCCACCTAAACCTGCACCTCTTTGACGACCAACTGCATCTATTTCATCTATAAATATTAAACATGGGGCATTGTGTTTAGCTTGTTTAAACATATCCCTAACACGACTTGCTCCAACACCAACAAATAGTTCAACAAAATCAGAACCACTTATAAAATAAAATGGTACATTTGCTTCACCAGCTACTGCTCGTGCAAGTAAAGTCTTACCAGTTCCTGGAGGACCAACTAATAATACACCTTTTGGAATTCTAGCTCCCATTTTTTGGAATTTCTTTGGACTTTTTAAGAAATCAATTAATTCTTGTACTTCTTCTTTTTCTTCATCTAATCCAGCTACATCTTTAAAAGTAACTTTATTATTTTCTTCACTTAAACGTGCTCTACTTTTACCAAAATCCATTGATTTACTTGCTGTTCCCATTTGTCTAGTAATAAAGAAGAAAGCAAAACCAATTATTAATACCATTGGTAAAACATTTATTAAAAATAATAAGAATGTACTAGATTCTGGATCAGTATCAGTTTCTATTTTAAATCTATTTTGTTCGCTTGCTTTTAATACTTGATTTATAACTTCATCAGTAAGTGGAACTCTAAAAAAGAAACTTTCATTTTCTGCATAACCAGTTAATTTTCCCTCTATTTCATATACATTTGCTCTTCCTCTTGGAGTAATACTTACTTCAGTAATTTTTCCTTCAGAAGCATTAACTAAAAATTCATCAAAAGTAATTCTATTTACTTTATTATTCATTGAATTCATAAAGAACATTACACCAACTAAAACAACAAATAAAAATAAATATGGCAATAATCCTCTTTTTATATTTTTCTTATTCATTTTCTTCCTCCTTAATAGTACTTTAGTATTATATCATACTTTTCATTTTTTTGTTTGTTAAATTTTGATTTTTTTAAACCTGGTAACCAAACTATATTTTCATTACTATCTACAACTACCGGCCATATATCTCTCTCAGATTTAATTATTTTATTATCAATAAAAATATCATTTATTTTTTTACTACCATTCATACCTAAAATAGACATTTTGTCACCATTTATTCTATTTCTAATATAAAGTGGTAATTTTATTTCTTTACTATCTAAACGACATATATCATTTCCATTTAATTCAGTATCTTCTATTTTTTCAATCCTCTTACCATTTGGAAGTAAAATATAATATTTAAATTCAAAATTATAATTGTTATTTACTTCTAAAGGAACTATCATACATTTATTATATTCCTTTTTAGCTATCATATTATTAGGTAATTTTATATAGCAATTACCTTTTTTAGATACTAATAATTCATAAAATAATGAAATATGTTTATCAGTAATATGTTTTAAATTATCACCATATATTTTTTCAAAGATAGAATAAATTATATGTATTTGAATTATATGTTCTTCTTTTAAGAAATCTTCTATATTTAAAACATTATTAATATAAATTTTGTTCATTTTAATATTTGCTTGTTTTTCAATATAATTATTTGCTTCTAAAATAGTATTACTAAATTTTAAAAATTTATGATGAACATTCTTATCTTCTTTTTTAAATAAAGGTAAAAAATACTTACGAAATCTATTTCTAGTATAAACATCATCAAAATTAGTTTTATCAATCGCATACTTAATACCATTTACTTCATCATATTCAGCTATTTCTGACTTAGTAACTTCAATTAATGGTCTTATTACTTTATAATTTTCCTTCGAAACAACTTTACTAAAACCACTATATCCTTTTAATGTAGAACCACGTGTAATACGCATTAAAATAGTCTCCATCAAATCATCACCATGATGAGCAGTAAATAAATATTTAGCATGATACTTATTAACTAATTCTTCGTAGTAGTTATATCTTTTATCTCTAGCATCTTTATGAAAATTCTCATCATCATATTTTTCAATATGATAACAATCAAATATAACTCTATTTTTTTCACAATATTCTTTTACAAATATTTCTTCTTCATCACTTTCTTTTCTTACTTTATGATTAACATGGGCACATACTATAGTTATTTTTATATCTTTGATAAATAGTGCTCGCCATGTTCTAATTAACAAATGTAATAGAGCCATAGAATCAGGACCACCTGATATACCAGCTACAACCACATCGCCATCTTTCCATTCTAATTCTTTTACTAAATATTCAAAAGCATTATCCATAAGACACCTACCAATTAATTTTTTTAATTCCATTTTTTTCTAAAAAATTATTACATTTAGAAAAAGGTTTACTTCCAAAGAAGCCGCGATGAGCTGATAAAGGTGATGGATGAGCACTTTCTATTATTAAATGTTTTTTATTAGTAATTAACTCTTTCTTACTTCTAGCAAAACTCCCCCATAAAATAAATACCATTGGTTTTTCTCTATTATTTAAATATTTAATTATGTTATCAGTAAATTCTTCCCATCCAATATTCTTATGTGATAGTGGATGATCTTTAACTACTGTCATTATAGAATTTAAAAGAAGTACACCTTGTTTAGCCCAATCTGTTAAATCATTTTTATCTCTTTTTATACCTAAATCGTTATATAATTCTAAAAATATATTATTAAGTGATGGCGGTCTTCTAACTCCTTCTAATACTGAAAAAGAAAGACCATGTGCTTCATTTTCTCCATGATATGGATCTTGTCCTAAAATAACTACTTTAACATCATCATAATCTGTATATCTTAAAGCATTAAAAATATTTTCATATTTTGGATATATTATTTTATGACGATATTCATTTTTAACAAATAAACCTAAATGTTTAAAATAATCACTTTTAAGATCATTATTTAAAATTACATCCCAACTTTTATTAATCATAATAAGGCTCCTCAAATATATATTCTAACATAAATTACCTATTTATCATAGTAAATTTGTTCAAAAAATACTTTTCTAAGTAAAAAGATTCCATATATATTTATAAGAGCTAAAATAGATATAAAAATATCTGTTATTTGCCATATTAATTCTTCTTTAATCATTATTCCAATATATAATGAAATAAGTGTTAATATTTTAATTAATTTAAGTAATTTATTACTTTTATGATAAATAAATACAATACTACTTTCACAATAATAATAACCAGTTAATATTGTAGAAAAAGAAAATAAAATGATTGATACTAAATAAATAATATCACCTATTACTCCAAAAAAATTATGAAAAATACTATTAATAATTAATGAATTATTAATATCTATATTGGATATTAAAATTACCAAAGAAGTTAATAAACATATAAAAATTGATAAATAAACACCTAATAATTGTATATATCCTTGTTTTATAACATCTTGATCATTTGAAGCACTACTACTAACAGCACCCGTCCCTATTCCTGATTCACTAGCAAATATACTACGACTTGCACTTATAATTATCATGGGTATAAATGAACTAAAAAAAGGTTTTAATGAAAAAGCTGATTTAAATATTATATAAAATGTATTTAATAAATTACTTCTATTTAAATAAATAATATATAAAGAACTAAAAATATATATTAAAAGCATAATTGGTACTATTATTTTACTAAAATTCATTATTCTTTTTGATCCACCAATAATTATAAAAAATAATATACAAATTAATGTAATTGCGATTACTAACTTTGGTATATCAAAATAATATCTAGTACAAGTAGCAATTGTATTAGCTTGAATACCTATAAAACCAAATATATAACAAAAAAGTAAAATTAAGGAATATATAATACCTAGTATTTTCTTATTTAAACCATATTTTATATAATAACTTGGTCCACCATAAAAAGAATTTTTAATTCTTATTTTATATTTAGAAGACATAATTACTTCTACAAAAGAAATAATAGAAGTTATACTCGAAAAAATTAAAAGCCAAAAACATGTTCCTGGACCTCCAACTTTTATCATTAATGAAACTCCTACAATACTTCCAACACCTATTCTTCCACCAATAGATAAAAAAAGAGTACTAATTATATTACTACTCTTTTTAAATTTAATATTTTTAATTATTTTATTTATATTAAAATTAGTAAATCTTAATTTTATTAAAAAATAAATACTACTACTAAATAATAATATTGTGGTAATACTCCATAATATTTTCTTTAGAATAATAAACATTATATCACCAATAAAGAATATGCGAATCTTAGTAATTATTTACTATATCAGCAAATACTTCAATTGATATTTGTTCTGCACGTGATTGTAAGGATAGATTATGTTTAGTTAAAATTGATTCTATTTTATCTAAATCATATTCTTTTAAATTATTTCTAATTGTTTTTCTTTTTTGTTTAAAACTATCTCTGACAAGTTTAAAAAATAACTCTTCATTTTTGACATAAATTTTACTATTTTTTTTACAAAACTCGACAACAATACTATCAACATTAGGTTTTGGTATAAAAACATTACGACTAACATCAAGTATTTTATTAATATCAAAGTAATAATTTAGAAAAATAGATAGTGAACTATAATCTTTTGTACCAACCTTAGCACTAAATCTATTTCCCACTTCTTTTTGAACCATCAATATTAATTTATCAACCATAATATTATCTTCAATAAATTTCATAATAATTGGAGTAGTAATATAATATGGTAAATTTGCAATTACATATAATTTTTTATAATTATATTTTTTTAAATAACTATTAACATCCTGTTTTAAAAAATCACCAAATACAATATCAACATTATCATATTCTTTCAATGTTTCATTAAGTACTACTTTTAATGTTTCATCTATTTCAAAACATAATACATTCTTTGCATATTCAGCAAGCATAACAGTTAGACTTCCTGCTCCGGGACCTATTTCAATAACAAGTGTATCTTTATCAATATTAGATTTATTTATAATACTCATTATTATATTTTGATCTACTATAAAGTTTTGACCAAACTTCTTTTTAAAAGAAAAATTATTTTTTTCTATTACATTTTTTATATCATTATAATGCATTATAAATCCTCCAATTGATATTGTTTTTTAGTATTTTCTGTTGTTATTTTTAATACTTCTTCAACATCAATACCCTTTAATTCACTTATTTTTTTAGCCACCAAATATACATTTTTAGGTTCATTTTTAGTACCACGAAATGGTTCAGGTGCAAGATATGGACTATCAGTTTCTAATACAAAATTTGAAAGATCTAAGTTAGTAACTACTTCTTGAAGTTTACGACCATTTTTAAAAGTAACAACTCCACCTATACCAAATTTACAACCTAGTTTTAAAAATTCTCTTGCCATTTCAATACTTTCTGAAAAACAATGAAGTGTTACTCGCATATTTTTAATATCATTTTCTTTTAATATTTCTAAAGTATCTGCAACTGCATCTCTTGTATGAATTACTAAAGTTTTATTATAGATTCTAGCTAAGTCAATCATTTTAACAAACAATTCTTTTTGTTTTTCTTTATCAAAACCTTCATAATGATAATCTAAACCTACTTCACCAATACCTACTACTTTAGGATTATTTATATTATCTTCCATATATGAAATCCATTTATCAATATCTAAAGTACTAGCATATTCTGGGTGAAAACCTAGTGTTCCATAAACATTAGGATATTTATTAATAAGTTCAATTACTTCTTTATTAGTTTCTAAATCAACACCACTTGCTATCATAATATTATTTTCCATATGTTTAATTATTTCATTTACATTATTGTAATCATCTTTTCCTAAATGACAATGTGTATCAATAAACATAAAATCACCTCAAATGTAAATTAATTATAACAAAAAACCACAAAATATTAAAGTATGATATAATTTTATTAGTTAGGAGTTGTTTAAATGAATGAATATATTATTTTAGATGAAACAAATATTGAAAAAGAACATATTTGTTGTGCCATAGGAGATCCAAAACATCAAAATGGTGTTGATAAAAAGAAAGAATGGATTAAAAATAAATTAAAAGATGGACATGTATTTAGAAAACTAAATGCTAGAGGTAAAACATTTATTGAATATGAACCAGTTGAAACAGCCTGGGTTCCTATTAATGGTAAAAATTACATGTATATATATTGTTTATGGGTAGCTGGTAGTTTTAAAGGAAAAGGAATTGGTAAAGAACTATTAGAATATGCTATTAATGATGCTAAAAGCAAAAAAATGGATGGCATATGTACAATAGTTACAAA
>JAEETF010000075.1 GCA_016290195.1 Bacilli bacterium
TACTAATATTCCTCCTCATAATTTAGGAGAAGTAATAGATGGATGTGTAGCTTATATAGATAATCCTGATATTGATACACTTGGACTTATGGAATATATTAAAGGTCCAGATTTTCCAACAGGTGGCATAATTTTAGGAAACTCAGGTATTAGAAAAGCTTATGAAACAGGTCGTGGATCAATCACAATTAGAAGTAAGGCAACTATAGAAGAAAATGGTGGTCATCAGCAAATAATAATTACAGAAGTACCATATGGTGTAAATACTATGGAATTAAAGAATAAAGTTGCTGAACTTGTTCATAATAAAATTATTGATGGTATAACAGATTATCACACAGATTTAAAAAACGGTGTAAAAATAACTATTACATTAAAGAAAGATGCTAATGCACAAGTTGTTTTAAATAATTTATATAAGCATACAAATTTTCAAGTAAATTATGGAATAATATTCTTAGTAATAGATAGAGGAACACCAAGAACACTTGGATTAAAAGATATAATTGTTAAATATATTGAACATCAAAAAGAAGTAATAATAAGAAGAACTAAATATGATTTAAAGAAAGCAGAAGAAAGAGTTCATATCTTAGAAGGATATAAAATAGCTCAAGATAACATCGATGAAGTTGTTCATATTATTAGAAATGCCGCAAGTGATGAAGATGCTAAAGAAAAATTAATTAGTAGATTTGGTCTTGATGATATTCAAGCAGAAGCAATTCTTGAATTAAAGTTAAGAAGATTAACAGGATTGGAAAGAGATAAGATTCTTGCTGAATTAGAAGAATTAATGCTTGCAATTAAGAATTATAAAGAAATTCTTGCTGATATAAATAAAGTACTTGCTATTATAAAAGAAGAAATGTTAGAAATTAAAAACAAATATGGTGATGATAGAAGAACAACAATTGATATGACAGCTATAGATTATATTGAAGATGAATCATTAATACCAAATGAGAAGGTTATTTTAACGGTTACTAACAAAGGATATGTTAAAAGAGTACCGATTGATGTATATCGTACACAAAATCGCGGAGGCATGGGAATTAAAGGTATGGCGACGAATGAAGAAGATTTTGCAGAGCATCTTTTAACAATGAATACTCATGATTATATATTATTCTTTAGCAATAAAGGAAAAGTTTATAGGATGAAAGGATATGAGATTCCTGAATTTAGTAGACAGTCAAAAGGATTACCAATTATTAATCTAATTCCTATTGAAAAAGAAGAAAAAATTACGTCAATGATTTGTCTAGAAAATGACAATAATAATGAAAATTTAGTATTTATTACAAAAAAAGGATTAATTAAAAGAACATTAGTTTCTGAATTTGATAATATCAGAACAACTGGTAAAATAGCTATTACTTTAAAAGATGATGATGAATTAATAACAGTAAAGAAAACAAGTGGTAATGATTGTATAATTATTGGTGCTTCAAATGGAAGATTAGTTCATTTTGATGAAACAGAAATAAGAGTAATGGGAAGAACTGCTTCAGGAGTTCGCGGAATCGATTTAGGTGAATATAATGTTGTAGGTGCTGAAGTTGTTAATGAAAATACAAATGTATTAATTGTTACTGAAAATGGTTATGGAAAGAAAACACATATTTCTGAATATAGAAAAACACATCGTGGAAGTAAAGGTGTAAAGGCTTTAAATGTAACTGAAAAGAATGGAATGCTTGTTTCATTATCAAGTGTAACTGGTGATGAAGATCTTATAATAATTACAAGTAGTGGTATTATAATGCGTATTTCATTAGAACAAGTGTCAACATTAAAAAGAGCAACTCAAGGTGTTAGATTAATTAATTTAAAAGAAAATCAAACAGTTAGTTCAGTTACTGTAGTTGAAAAAGAAGAAGCAATTACTGAAAATTCAGAAAATACAGGATCAAATGAACAAATAACTGAATAAAATTAGAATAATGTTTCACGTGAAACATTATTCTTTTATTTATAATAATATTAATTACAATGTTCCACGTGAAACATACAATTAATATTAACTAAAAATATTTCACGTGAAACATAATTATAAATAATTAATAATAAATATAAAAAACTTGCTAAATAAATACAAAAATGTAATAATATAAATGCACAACATTAATGTTTGAACCAGGTCAGAATCGGAAGGTAGCAGCCTTAAAAACCTCTTAATGTGTGTGCTTTTTTTGTATAAGGAGTATATATATGGAAGATTATATGTTACAAACTATTAAATTAGCCGAAAAATCATTAAAATATGATGATGTTCCAGTAGGATGTATAATAGTAAAAAATAATAAAATACTTGCTAAAACTTATAATATAAAAGAAAAAAAGCAAAATATAACTAAACATGCAGAAATAGTAGCAATAGAAAAAGTAAGTAAAAAAATTAAAAATTGGCATTTAGATGGCTGTATATTATACACAAGTTTACAACCTTGTTTAATGTGTAGTGTAATAATTGCTCAAAGTCGTATTGATAAAGTTATATATGCTTTAGAAAATAGTGAAAAAATTGATTATTTTGATTATTTAAAAGATGTTGAACCACTTGCTAAAAAAGTAAAAGTAGAACAAGGAAAATATAGTGAAAAATCATTAGAATTAATTCAAAAATTTTTTCAAAAAAAACGCAAATAATGGTAAAATATATATGGAGATGATAGTATGTATCAAGCATTATACCGCAAATATAGACCACAAAAAATTGAAGATGTAGTAGGACAAGAAGTAATAGTAAAAATATTATCAAATTCAATTAAAAATAATAAAATTAGTCATGCATATTTGTTTAGTGGACCAAGGGGAACAGGTAAAACTAGTGTAGCTAAATTAATGGCAAAAATAGTTAATTGTAATAATTTAAATGGCCTTGATCCATGTGATAATTGTGAAAGCTGTTTACAATTTAATTTAAAAAATAATACAGATATAATTGAAATAGATGCTGCATCAAATAATGGTGTAGATGAAATAAGAGAACTAAAAAATAAGATTAATTTAGTACCAACATTAGGAAAATATAAGGTTTACATAATTGATGAAGTACATATGCTTACAATTGGCGCATTTAATGCATTATTGAAAACACTTGAAGAACCACCTTCACATGCAATTTTTATATTAGCAACAACAGAAGTACATAAAATACCAATTACAATATTATCAAGATGCCAAAGATTAGATTTTAAAAAAATAACTAATGAAGCACTATATGAACGTTTAAAAAATATATGTGATAAAGAAAATATCAAATATGAAGATGAGGCTTTAAAACAAATAGCTAATCTTTGTGATGGTGGTATGCGTGATTCAATAAGCATGCTTGATAAATTAGCTGCATATACAAATGATAATATTACTTTTGATGATGTAAATGAAATTAATGGTTTAATAACAACAAAACAAATAAATGATTTATTAGAATGTATTAAAAATAAAAAATATAAAGAAATATTTGAAATAATTGATGATTTTAATAAAAATGGTAAGAATTTTATCAAAATTTTAGAAGAAATAATAATATATTTACGTAATGAATTACTAAATATTATAAATAATGAGAAAAATAGTATATTAGACAAAAATGAAATAATTGAATATATAGATGAATTTAATAATATTATTAATTTAGTAAAGCAATCGTCAACTCCTAAAATAATACTTGAAACAAATATTATAAAAATGATGAGTGAAAAAACTAATGTTGAACAAAATATTGTTCATAATAATATTCAAAATAACACTAAAAAAAGTGTATATGTAAAAACTTATGAAGAAAAAAAAGAAAAAGTAGAAACTTTACCAGATAATGTAATAAATGATATATCAGAATTAAAAAAAATACGTGTACATAATACACTTAGTAAGTTTAATAAGAAAAAAATGCTAGAGATTAATCAAAAAATAGAAGAAATTAATAGTTTTTTAATTGATCCAGATTACAGTAATGTCGCAGGTTTAATAATAGATGGCAAATTGAAGGCTACTAGTGACTCTAACCTTATATTTGTTTATGAAAGTGATAATGTAGCACTTAATTTTAATTTGAAAATTCCTGCAATCGAAACACTTTTAAATAAAATTAATATTGATTTAAAAGTAATTGCCGTTGAACAAGAAGAATGGGATAAAATAAAAGTAGAATTCAATTCTAAAACAAAAAAATATATTTATCAAGATGATACAAATATAGTAAATAAAATATTTAAAAATAAAGAAAATAATGAAAAAAATAGTATTGAAAGTATGTTTAATGATATAATAAAATATGATTAATAGAAAAGAGGAAAAAATATGAATATTCAAGCTATGATGAAACAAGCACAAAAAATGCAAAAAGAAATGATGGATGCAAAAGCAAAAATTGATAGTATGACTTTTGAAAGTACAAAATCTTTTGTAACAGTAAAAGCAACAGGAAATAAACAAATAACAGAAATATTAATTGATAATGATAAATTAGAAAAAGATGATATTGAAATGCTTCAAGATATGTTAGTAGTTGCAATCAATGATGTTATGAATCAAATTGATAACGAAACAGAAAAAACAATGGGTAAATATACTCAAGGAATGCCAGGTCTATTTTAATGAAATATCCTGAAACATTAAATAATCTAATAGATTGTTTTAAACATCTACCAGGAATAGGTGAAAAAACAGCAGAACGTTTAGCTCTTTCTTTATTAGATGCAGATGATTCAATGATTAATTTATTTTCTACATCTTTAGCCAATGTAAAGCAAAAAGTAAAAAGATGTAGTAAATGTCATAGTTATTCTGAAAAAGAATTATGTGAAATATGCGAAAACGAGGATAGAAACAAAAATATCATATGTGTTGTAGAAACTCCTAAAGATGTAGTATCTCTTGAAAAAATAGGTAGTTATAAAGGTTTATATCATGTTCTTGATGGACTTATTTCTCCAATGACTGGTAAAAATCCAGAAGATTTAAATATAAACTCATTATTAGATAGAGTGAAAAAAGAAAATATAAAAGAAATTATATTTGTGTTAACTCCAAATATTGAAGGAGAAACAACTTCACTTTACATTACAAAAAAAATAAATAATGACAATATAATTATTTCAAAAATTGCCCATGGAGTTCCACTAGGCGCAAATATGGATTATGTAGACTCATTGACACTTGAAATGGCATTAGAAAATAGAACAAGAATATCTAATTCATAAAATAGGCATTTGCACATACTATTTATAGAGGTGCTTCAAATGCTAAAAAAAATAATAGAAATACTTAAAAAAGTTGTATTCAATGTTTTTATACTATATGGATATAATTTACTAGCTGGACCATTAAATATAATTGTTCCTATCAATTTATTTACAGTAGGATCACTAACTATTTTTGGATTTCCAGCTCTTTTATCATTTATTATTATCCATGTATTAGTTTTTTGAGGTGTAAAATGCTAGATAGTTATAAAGAAACACAAAAAGTAGCTTATAAAATATTAATGAATGAAATAAATAGTAATAATTATTCTCATGCATATATGATAGAAGCAAATAATTATCATGATCCTATGGGTTTTGCTATTTCATTAGCTAAAACTCTTTTTTGTGTAAATAATACACAAGACAATATATGTGATTTAATTGATAAAAACAACTTTCCAGAGCTTAAAATAATAGATCCAGAGGGTTTAATAATTAAAAAAGAAGAAATTGAAAATTTACAAATTGAATTTTCTAAAAAACCATTATATAGTGATAAAAAAATATATATAATTAACAATGCAAATAGATTAAATGGTTCATCAGCTAATGCTTTATTAAAATTTCTTGAAGAGCCAACCCAAAATATAGTTGCTATTTTAATTACAAATAACATATCAGAAATGATGGAAACAATTATTTCCCGCTGTCAAATAATTAATTTACAAGAAGAAAGTATAGATTTTAGTAAATTGCAATTAACAGATAAAGTGTTATTTTCCATAAATAAAACAAAAGAAGAAATAAGTAATATTTTTGAAAATGAATCTATAGACGATTATTTATATAAATGTATAGAATTTGTTAATTATTATGAAAAACATAAAATTGATATATATATATATTTAAATAGTTTATGGTTTAATTATTATCAAACAAAAGATCAATTTGATATTGCATATCAAATTATGTTATTATATTATACAGATATTGTTCGAAAATTATGTAAAGCAAATATTAGCACATTTAGTGAATTTGAATCAGATATAGAAGAAATAACAAAAAATACAACAATATCAAATATATGTCAAAAAATTAAAATAATTATGAATTTAAATAAAAAAATCAAAGAAAATAATAATTTAAATTTAGTTATGGATAAACTATTAATTGAATTTGGAAGGTGTGATTTAGTTGTCTAATTTTGTAAAAGTAAGATTTAATGATAAAAAAGAAAGTATTTGTCATAAAGAAGAATTTAATTTAAAGAAAAATATCACTGTAATTGTAGAAACTAAAAATGGTCTACAATTTGGAACAGTAATTGATTTTTTAGATAAATTAGCAGACAAATATACTGAAGAAGATAAAATCATTAGAATAGCTACCAAAAAAGATTATTTAAAAAATTTAAGTAATATAGAAGAAGAAAACAAAGCAGTTAAAAAGTGTCAAGAACTTAGTTTAAAACATGACTTGAATATTCAAGTATTAGATGCTAAATTTACATTTGATCGCGAACAATTAGTATTTAGATTTATTTCTGATACAAGAATTGATTTTCGTGATTTAGCTAAAGATCTTGCTAAATGTTATCGAACAAGAATTGAATTAAGACAAATTGGAATAAGAGATAAAGCTAGAGAAGTTAGTGGATTAGGACCATGTGGTCGCAAATTATGCTGTTCTTCATTTTTAAAAGATATTAATTCTGTATCAATTAATATGGCTAAAAATCAAAATATTTCCCTTAATCCTACAAAAATAAATGGTTGTTGTGGAAGATTATTATGTTGTTTAAATTATGAAGATGAAACATATAAAGAATGTCGTAAAAAATTACCAAATATTGGTGATAAAGTAAAAGTAAATGATAAATTAGGTACAGTAGTTTCATTAGATATATTAAATGGAACATATAGCGTTGAACTTTCAAAAAATGAAATAGTTAAGGAAACAATAAAATAATGGAAGTATTAAATGATTTAGTTGGATTTAAAAATCGAAAAATCTATCAAGATACTAATATGTTTAGTTTTTCACTTGATTCAGTATTATTAGCAAATTATGTAAAGTTAGATAAAGATTGTAAAATACTTGATATTGGAACAGGTAATGCACCAATACCACTTATTTTATCAACTAAAACAAATTCTAAAATAACAGCAGTTGAAATACAAAAAGAAGTATTTGAACTTGCTTTAAAAAGTGTAAAGTATAATTTACTTGAAAAGCAAATTGAAGTAATAAATGGTAATATTTGTGAATTATATAAAGATATGTCTAATGAAAGTTATGATATAATAACTTGTAATCCGCCATTTTTTAAAGTTACAAATAATGTAAAGCTAAGTGATAGTTCATATAAGCAAATTGCTAGACATGAACTTTTTCTTGATTTAGAAAAAATAGGAATGATATGTAAAAAACTGTTAAAAAATAATGGTTCATTATATCTAGTCCATCGTCCCGAAAGATTATCAGAAATAATAATAACTCTAAAAAAATATGGACTAGAAATAAAAAGAATTAAATTTGTTTATCCAAAATTAAATGAACAAGCAAATATAGTTTTACTTGAAGCTGTTAAAATGGGTAAACCTGGAATGAAAATTGACTATCCAGTAGTAACTCATAATGAAGATGGAAGTTATACAAAAGAAATATTAAAGACATTTGAATAGAGGTGGTAATGTGTCGCAAAAAAGTTATAGAAATGAAAAATCTACTTTATATTTAATCCCAACTCCAATTGGAAATATGGAAGATATTTCAATTAGATGTTTAAATACTTTAAAATCAGTAGATGTTATATTTTCAGAAGATACAAGAGTTACACAGCAATTATTAAATTATTTTGATATAAAGAAAAAATTAATATCAAGTCATAGCTATAATGAAAAAATGAATACAGAAAAATTACTTGAATATTTAGAGAGTGGAAAAAATGTTGGATTAGTTACAGATCGTGGAACACCAATAATTAGTGATCCAGGATATATACTTGCTAAAGCAGCGATAGAAGCTAATTATAATGTTGTAGCTATACCAGGTGTAACTGCTTTTGTACCAGCTTTAATTGCCTCAGGATTAAACCCTCAACCATTTTTATTCTATGGCTTTTTGAGTAATAAATCTTCTAAAAGAAAAAAAGAACTTTTAGATTTAAAAAATCATCCATATACTTTAATATTTTATGAGGCTCCTCATCGTTTAACTGAAATGTTAAATGATATATTAGAAACTTTGGGAAATAGAAAAATAGCTATTTCCCGGGAAATAAGTAAAAAATTTGAAGAAATATATCGTGGTGATTTAAAAGATATAATTGCTGAAGTAAAAGATGCAAAAGGAGAATTTGTAATAGTTGTCGATGGCAATTATGAAAGTAAAGATTATAATAACGTTAGTATAGCTGAACATATTGAATTATTTGTAAAAGAGGGTAATGATATTAAAACAGCTATTAAACTTGTTGCCAAAGAAAGAAATGTAACAAAATCAGAAATTTATAATGAGTATCATAAGATAGGTCGTGATTAAATGATTAAGTTAATTGTAGGATTAGGTAATCCAGGAAAAGAATATGAAAAAACTAGACATAATGTTGGATTTATGGCAATTGATTACTTTACTGCAAATAGAAATGTAAAATTTGATAGAGAAAAATTTAGTGGTATATATGCTGAAGAAAGAATAGGTGATGATAAGATTATTTATCTTAAACCTCAAAAATATATGAATCTTTCTGGAGAAGTAGTAGCTGATTTTGTAAAATTTTACAAAATTAATATAGAAGATATTTTAATAATTAGTGATGATTTAAATTTACCACTTGGCAAAGTACGTATACGTCCTCAAGGAAGCAGTGGAGGACATAATGGTTTAAAAAATATTGAACTTCACTTAGCTACTCAAAATTATAAACGCTTGCGCGTTGGTATTGGTAATGAATTTAAAGATATGAAAGATTTCGTTCTCGGTAAATTTACAAAAGAAGATACTAAGATACTTGAAGATACAATTGTAAAAATAAATAAAATATTAGGTGATTATTTAACACATAATTTTGAAGAATTAATGTCAAAATATAATTAATGGTGATAATATGCAAATACTTAATGATAAGTTTGATTATAGTAAGCAAAATCAAGTAGGACTTACAAATGAAGCAAAAGCTTGTTTTATATATAATAGATTTGTAACAAATAATAAATCTATTCTTTTTGTGTGTAATTCTTTATATGATGCTAATATGATGTATCAGACTATATCTAACTATACAAAAGATATTTTATTATTTCCCATGGATGATTTTTTAACAAGTGAGGCATTAGCAATTTCTCCAGAATTAAAAACAAATCGTATTGAAACATTGAATGAACTTATTAAAAATAATAAAAAAATAGTTATTGTAAATCTAATGGGGTATTTACGTTTTTTACCTAAGAAAGATGTATATGCTAATTGTAAAATAGATATAAAACAAGGCGAAGAATATGAGATAAATGAACTTGCAACTAGTTTATTTAATTTAGGGTATGAAAGAACAAATATTGTAAATAAGACTGGTGAATTTGCACTTCGTGGATTTGTATTAGATATATTTCCTATATCAACAAATGTACCTGTTCGTTTAGAATTTTGGGGAAATGAAATAACTGAAATTAAAACTTTTGATGTTGATAGTCAAATGACAATAAAAAAATTAGATAATATATGTATATATCCAAATACTGAATTTATTATGGATGATACAATTTCTAATATAGATAAAAAACAATATAATCTTGCTAAATATGATAAAGCTTCTAGTATTATTGATTATTTAGGTGATTATGAATTAATCTATAATAATTTAGATGAAATATATCATAGTTATGAATTATTATTAAATGAAATAAATGAATATAAGAGTAATATTTCTAATCCACCTCTAAAATACATGTACAATATTGATGAATTAGGAAAAAATAATTATTATAATTTCAAAATACTAAATTACAAAAATGATGATAAAGTTTATGATTGTTCTAATATAGAAATATTTTCTAAAAATCCTAAAGAAATAGCTAATTCTTTAAACAAATATATTGATAGAAACATTGTTACAATATGTTTACATACTAAATATTCACAAAATAGAATAATGGATAATATGGAAGATGTACCATTTATTTTAACTAATGAAAATGAGTTATTTAAAGGTAAAGTAAATTTAATTATTAAAAGAATTAATAAGAGTTTTAGATTAGATAATTATATATTTATATCAGAAAATGATATATTTAATACTAAAAATAATTATAAATATAATAGTAATTTTAAAATGGGTAGTCAGATTCGTGATATAACAAAATTATCTGAAGGTGACTATATAGTTCATAATGTATATGGTATTGGGAAATATTGTGGAATCAAAGCTTTAGAGAAGATGGGAATAAAAAAAGATTATTTAATGGTAGAATATGCTGGTGGTGATAAACTTTATATTCCAGCATCAAAAATAGATAATATTTATAAATATGCATCAAGTGATGCAGCAATGCCAAGACTTAGTAAACTTGGAACAAATGAATGGAAAAAGACAAAATTAAAAGTAAAAACAAGAATCCAAGAAATGGCTCATGAACTTTTAGCATTGTATGCACAAAGAGAGGCATCAAAAGGATTTAAATTTCATAAAGATGATGAAACACAAGAAATGTTTGAACAAGAATTTGAATATGAAATGACATCTGATCAAATAAAGGCAACAAAAGAAATAAAAGAAGATATGGAAAAAAGTACACCAATGGATCGTCTATTATGTGGTGATGTTGGATTTGGAAAAACAGAAGTAGCTTTTAGAGCTATATTTAAGGCAATATTATCTAATAAACAAGCAGCAATTTTATGTCCAACAACAATACTATCTGATCAACATTATAAAAATGCCCTAAATAGATTTAAAAAATTCCCAGTTAATATAGCTATTTTAAATCGTTTTGTATCTTCTAAAAAAGAAAAAGAAATACTTGAAGATTTAAAAAATGGCAAAATAGATTTAATAATTGGAACACATAAAATATTAAATGATAAAGTAGAATTTAAAGATTTAGGATTATTAGTAATAGATGAAGAACAAAGATTTGGTGTAACACATAAAGAAAAAATTAAAAAATATAAACAAAGTATTGATGTTTTAACATTATCTGCAACACCAATACCAAGAACACTTCAAATGTCACTTTCAGGTATTAGAGGATTATCTTTAATTGAAACTCCTCCAATAAATAGATTTCCAATTCAAACATATGTTATTGAAGAAAATAAAAGTATTATTAAAGATGCAATTTATAAAGAATTATCTCGAAATGGTCAAATATTTATTCTTTATAATAATGTAGAAAATATGAATACAAAAAAGGCAGAAATAGAGGCGTTAGCTCCTGATGCTAGAACTATATGTATTCATGGTCAGATGGATAAAAATACTATTGAAGATGTTATGCTTAAATTTTTAAATAAAGAATATGATATCTTACTTTGTACAACTATTATTGAAACAGGAATTGATATACCATCTGTAAATACATTAATTATTTATGATGCAGATAGATATGGTTTATCACAGTTATATCAAATACGAGGTCGTGTTGGTCGTAGTGATAAAATTGCTTATTGCTATTTAATGTATAATAAAGGAAAAATATTATCAGATGTAGCAACTAAACGTTTAACTGCTATTAAAGATTTTACAGAACTTGGTAGTGGACTTTCTATTGCTATGCGTGATTTATCTATACGTGGAGCTGGAGATATATTAGGTTCTGAACAAGCTGGATTTATAGCTAGTGTTGGTATGGAAATGTTTATGGAAATGCTTCATGATGAAATAGAAAAATTAAATGGTAAAGAAGCGAAAGAAGAAACAGAAGATTTGCAACCTCTTCTTGACGTTGATACATCAATTTCTGATGAATATATAAGTGATGAAGATATAAAAATTCAAATTCATAAGAAAATTAGTAAAATAGATTCAATTAATAAACTAAATAATGTAAAAGAAGAAATAGAAGATAGATTTGGTACTATACCAGAAAATATAATTATATATATGTATGAAACATTATTTGAATCAAAAGCAAAGAAAATTAATATTGATAAAATATTACAAAATAAAAATGCAATTGAATTTAAATTAAGTGAAGAAATAAGTATGTTATTAAACTATAATCATTTATTTATTGATAGTCAAAAAATAAGTCGCAATATTAGATTTAAACTTGATAAACATAGATTAGTAGCAATATTAGATTTAAATAATTTAGATAAACATTATATATATTATTTAAATCAATTAATAGATTTAATATTACAATATTTAGGCAAATAAAAACTAGGAATTTTCCTAGTTATTTTTGTAATTCATTATAAAGATTTGGAAGCATTTGTTTCTTTCTAGATACACAACCATCTATATAAGCAAATTCTTCAGGTTTATCAAGATTAAATGCATGAGCAACGACATCTTTACTATTACTATTGTAAATAATATATGAACCATTTTTAATAATATCAGTAACAAATAAAGTTAAAGTTGAGTAATCTTCATTTTTACAAATTTCATCAATCATCTTAACGAATTCATCAAGATCATTTTTAAGATTATCTATATCCATAGTAAATATTTGTCCAATACCAAGTTTTCTATTATTAACTGTAAATTTCTTAAAGTCATTATAAAGAATATCTGTCATACTCATTCCTTCAAGAGAAGAACCAGCTTTAAACATTTCAAGACCATATTCACTATAATTTACTTTAGCAATTTTAGAAAGTTCTTTAACTGCTTCACGATCTAAATCAGTAGTTGTTGGTGACATTAATATTAATGTATCGGAAATAATACCTGAAAGCATAAGACCAGCTATATCTTTTGGAATTTCAATTTTTCTTTCTTTATACATTTGATAAATAATAGTATTACTACTTCCAACTGGCATATTTCTGAAATTAATTGGACTTGATGTACCAATAGAACCAATATTATGGTGGTCAACTATTTCAAGTATTTCAGCTTCTTCAATTCCATCTACACATTGTTCAATTGAGTTATGATCAACAAGAATTACTTTTTTCTTATTTTTATCATTAACTTCTGCAAGTCTTAAAAGACCAAGACATTCATTTTTCTTATTAATTACTGGATAATTAGTAAATTTAGTTTTATTAGCAAAATCAATAAAATTATTAACTGTATCATTTTCATCAAAACTAAATACATTAGTAGTTAATGTAATAGTTTCAACATAATTACATAAATTAATCTTTTTAGCAACATTAAATGTATCAGTAACAGTTTTAATAATATTTACTTTTTTCTTTTTAGCTAGTTGTATGTGTTCATCTTTAATTTGACCATCTTTAGATACAATAATTAATTTAACACCTGAGTTAATAGCATACTCAATAATACTATGTCTATCCCCAACAATTAAAATATCATCTTTATTTAATTTCATTTGTTCAAGGAAAGTAGTACTTCTAAGAGAAGCAACTAACAAATTACCTTTAATTTCTTCATCAAAACGTAATACTTCTTTTCCTTTTAATGTTTCAAGAATATTATCATAAGAAGTAGTTAAGTGAGTACTATTTTCACTTAATTGATCTTTAGCAATATCTTTCATTGAAACAATACCAAATAATTTACCATCATCATCTACGATAGGAATAGTACTTACAGAATTATCCATCATATAATTATAGGCAGTAAAAATTGATTCTTTTTTGTTTAAAAAAACTTCTTTTTTATAACGAATATCTTTTATTTGTAATTTAACATCATTTAAAAAATTAGGTTTTTTAACATTAAAATAATCTAAAACATATTTAGTTTCTTTATTTATTTCTCCAAGAATCATTGGTACAGTATTCTCTTTTAATTGATTTTTTAAATAAGAAAGAGTAATAGCTGCAGTTACAGCATCTGTGTCAGGATTCTTGTGACCAAATACAAATGTTTTATTCATAAAATTCCTCCTCAAAATACAAAAGTATTATAACATAAAATAAATAAAAGTTAGTATAAAAATTCTAAAATAATACAAAATAAGTATAGAAAGTGGGAATATTATGAAAGCAACAGGTGTAATAAGAAGAATAGATGAATTAGGACGTATAGTAATTCCAAAAGAACTTAGAAAAAATATGCATATAAAAAATGGTGAGAATTTAGAAATATATATAGCTGATGATGAAAAGATAGTTTTAAAAAAATATTCTTGTTTAAAAAATATATCTGATTTGGCTAATTATATTACAGAAGCAATAAGTAAAGAATTAAAATTAACTTGTATAATATTTGATAATGAAGATGTTATTGCATGTAGTGGTAAAGATAAAAAAGAATATATGCATATTCAATTAGAATCCTTAGATAATGATTTTATCAGCCAAAATATTTTTCTTGGTGGAGATATAGTTGGTACGATTGCTTTAAAAACAACAGATCAAATATATAAGAAAATATTAAATACATTTGCTTTATTTTTGGAAAAATATCTTGATTGATATTGATTTATATGATATAATCGCAATATCAAATACAGAGAAGGAAAGAATCTTAAAATTGTTTTATAGAGAGTCTATGGATGGTGAAAATAGATAGATAAAATTAAGACGAATGGTTCCGGATGTAGCTTAATCGATATGTAGGTTAAGACGTAAATATGCGTTAAATAAATGAGATGTAGCTTTGCTATAACTAAGGTGGTACCACGTTCAAGACGTCCTTACATATAAGGATGTCTTTTTGTTTAGGAGGATTATTTATGGGTAGATATTTTGAAAAAATTAAATATGAGCAATTTAAAAACGATATTTCAGATGATAAAAAATTATATGAAGAATATAATTTACCAAAGAGAGAAACAAAATATGCAGCAGGTTATGATTTTTATGCATTATTTGATTTTACTTTAAAACCAGGTGAAATTAAAAAAATACCAACAGGTGTTAAAGTAAATATGGAAGGTGACGAAGTATTACTTTTAGTAGATAGAAGTAGTCAGGGATTTAAATATAATGTGCGTTTTTGTAATCAAGTTGGTGTAATTGATAAAGATTATTATTCAAATCCAAATAATGATGGGCATATGTGGATTCGTATTCAAAATGAAGGCGACAAAGATTATGTAGTAAAAAAAGGTGATGGTATTTGTCAAGGTATGTTTATGAAATATTTAACAGTGGATAATGAAAAAGAAGATTTTATAGAAAGAGAAACTAATTATTAGGAGGGTTGTTTATGGAAAAAAATTATTATATTACGACTTCAATTGCATATGCATCAGGTAAACCACATATTGGTAATACATATGAAGCAGTACTTGCAGATGCGATTGCAAGATATAAAAGATTAACAGGATATAACGTTTATTTTCAAACTGGTATGGATGAACATGGAGAAAAAATTCAAAAAAAGGCAGAAGCTGCTGGAATTAAACCACAAGAATTTGTTGATAATATAGCTTTAGAAGTAAGACATTTATGGGATTCAATGAATGTAAGTTATGATAAATTTGTAAGAACAACAAATGTTGCACATGAAGAAGTAGTAGCTAAAATATTTAAAAAGTTATACGATCAAGGAGATATTTATTTAGACAAATATGAAGGTCTTTATTGTACTCCATGTGAATCATTTTGGACAGAATCACAATTAGTAGATGGTAAATGTCCAGATTGTGGTAGAGAGGTGCATAATGCTTCAGAAGAAGCTTATTTCTTAAAATTAAGTAATTATACAGATAGACTTATTAATTATATAGAAGAACATCCTGATTTTATAACACCAGAATCACGTAAAAATGAAATAATGAATAATTTTATAAAACCAGGTCTTCAAGATTTATGTATTTCCCGTACATCTTTTGATTGGGGAATAAAAGTACCAATTAATGATAAACATGTTATTTATGTATGGCTTGATGCACTTGCTAACTATATTACATTCCCTGGATATGATCCTGATGGAAGTAGTGAAACATTTAATAAATTTTGGCCTGCTGATTTACATTTAATTGGAAAAGATATATTAAGATTTCATACTATATACTGGCCAATTATGTTGATGGCACTTGATTTACCACTTCCAAAACAAATATTTGGTCATCCATGGTTATTATTTGGTAATGATAAGATGAGTAAATCAAAAGGTAATATAGTTTATGCAGATGATTTAGCTTCTATATTTGGCATAGATGCGGTTCGTTATTATATGTTACATGAAATACCATATGCTAGCGATGGAACATTTACTTATGAATTATTAATAGATAGAGTAAATACTGAACTTGCAAATGTTCTTGGAAATTTAGTAAATAGAACAATTAGTATGGCTCATAAATATTTTGATGGTATCATTGAAGAACCACATGAATTTAAAGATATTGATAAAGATTTAATTAATTTAGTATTAAAAACACCAGCACTTGTTGAAGAAAAAATGAATAGTTATCACGTAGCAGATGCCTTAGATTGTATATTTGATATATTTAGACGTTGCAATAAATATATAGATGAAACAATGCCATGGGTACTTGCTAAAGAAGAAAAAGAGCAAGATAGATTAAAAACAGTTATTTATAATTTATTAGAATCAATTAGACATGGTGCAGTATTATTACAAGCATTCTTACCAGAAACAGCTGATGAAATATTTAAACAATTAAATACAAGTAATAAACATTATGATACATTAAAAGAATTTAAAGGTATGGATTCTGGTATAAAACTTGGTGAAGCAAAACCAATATTTATGAGATTAGATAAAGAGGAGATTATGAAAAAAATTAATTCATAATCTTTTTTTTGAAGAAATAATTAAAAAGAGTATAATAAAAGCGAAAGGTAGGAGGAGAAAATGGAAAAAGAAAATAATAACAATTCACCATTGATAATAACAATTATTTTACTAATGGTAGCATTTATAGGTTCATGTATTTATATCATCTATGATAAGACAAAAGATGAAGAAAATAATAAGAAAGAAACACAACCAGATACTACTGTTAAAGAAACAAAAGTAATAGAAATATCACTTGATGAAATTAATAAGAAAAACAATGATGTAATAAATGCATTTAAACAATTAATTGATAATAGTGATAAAGTACTTTATATTTATTATGATGAAGTTACTGATGCAGAAATTAATAATGCAGGATTTAGAGGTACATATGATTATGTAGATATGACTCCTTCTAGAACATTTACTAAAGATGCATTTATAGTAGTAAAAGAAGGAAATAGTATTAAAGTATTAGATACTGATGAAAATGCTTTGGCAACATTTAATATAAGTGATGCTACTATGGATATTAAGAGAATAGAACTATTAGAAAAAGATAGTGAATTTAAATCAGAAAGTGGAAGTACTGAAAAAGGGTTATATATATATGCATCAGATGCAAATAGAGATTTAACAATATATTATTATAATCCAGATACAAATGAAACAACAACAGAACAAAGTGAATTGTCCTTACAAATTTAGAGAAGATTTCTTCTCTTTTTTGTCAATAAGTGTAAAATGTCGAAAATTAAGATATAGTTTTAATTGAATTTGCTTATTTACTATGCTATATTTATACTGTTGCAGTAAATAAAAGGGATTGGAGAGTTATATGTTAAATGAAAAACAAGTAGTACTTGCAACATTTATTCTAATATGGGTAATGCTTTTAGGATGTATATTTAGTAATATAAAAATAATAGATATAATTTATCTATTATCTGTTATTTTTTATATGACATTAATTATTTTAAAGAAGTCAAATTGTACTAAGTAGTATGATTTTTATAAATTAAAAACTATGGATAAACCATAGTTTTATTTTATTAATTTTTCTAATGCATTAGCATTAAGAATTGTATTTGAAATAAATTTTCCTTTATAAAAGTTTGCCCAGTTATTAAATACACATGGAGCATTCTTTGCTTTCTCTAATGAGTCTATTTTTATGAAATCTAA
>JAEETF010000076.1 GCA_016290195.1 Bacilli bacterium
GTTATCTTGGCAACAGCTGTGTTTATCTTTGTAGGGTTATTATTAGTTACTTTTGCCAATCCTAGTGAGGTAAAAGAAGAAGCACCTGAACAAAGTGAACTAAGTGGTGACCAAAATAAAAATGCAGATGAAAAAATTGAAAAGAAGGAGAATATTGCAGAAAATACTGCAACTACAAATACTACTATAAATGAAGACATTAATAGAACTACTATTGTAGAACCTGCATCAGATCCTGTAGTAAGACCTACTACTGAAAATAATGGTGGAGGAAATGAAAGTACTAATAATGCAAGAGCAGCGGCTTTAACTAAATTAAAATCTTTATTAGATTATGATAAAGAAAATTATACAAGTGATAGTTATGCTGGTTATGAGAAATTAGTAACAGAAGTTAATACAATAAGTAATGGTGATCTTAGTAGTTTATCAGATGAACAAATAACTGATTATATTAACAAATTAGAAGAAGCAATTAAAAAATTAGTTAATTTAAAACTAATCAGCTTAGATGTTACACCAAATAATGATGAATACAAAAGATTTGAAAGTCAAAAGAAATTAACATTTGTAGCAATTTATAATGATAGTAAAAGAAATAAAAATGTAGAAGCAACAACAGAAGATGAATTTGATACACGTTTAGTTGCTGATGCTAAAACTATGAATTATACATATACTGATAAATTCGGTAGTGCTAATGTAGTTTACAATTACTCAGTAGTTAAAAACGATAGAGATTTACTATTAGATAAATTAAAAGAACTTCAAAATACAGAAATTAATGAAGAAGATTATACAAGTGAATCAGTAGATAATTTAAATGATTTAAAAGATATTGATGGTTCTCTTTTATCAAAAGATGAAATAGAAAAATTAATTGAAAAAATTGAAGATGCTATAGAAAATCTAGTTAAATTAGAATTAACAGGACTTGAAGTAACACCAAATAATGATGAATACAAGAGATTAGAAAATCAAAAAGAATTAACATTCACAGCAATTTATAATGATGAAACAAGAAATAAAAATGTAACAGCAACAACAGAAGATACATTTAGTACAGAAAAAGTAACTGAAAAGGCAGCAATGACATATACATATACAGATAAGTATGGAAAAGCAAGTACTACATATAACTATTCAGTAGTAAAAAATGATAGAGATTTATTATTAGACAAATTAGAAGAACTACAAAATACAGAAGTAAATGAAGAAGATTATACAAGCGATTCAGTAGACAATTTAAAAGAAGCTCAAGATGTTGATCCTAGTGATTTAAGTAATGAAGAAATTGAAGAAGCAATTGAAGCAATCGAAGATGCTATTGAAAATCTAGTTAAATTAGAATTAACAGGACTTGAAGTAACACCAAATAATGATGAATACAAAAGATTCGAAAGTCAAAAAGAATTAACATTTACAGCAATCTATAATGATAAAACAAGAAATAAAAATGTAACAGCAACAACAGAAGATGAATTTAGTACAAATAAAGTAACTGAAAAAGCAACAATGACATATACTTATACAGATAAGTATGGAAAATTAAGTACTGATTATAACTATTCAGTAGTACAAAATGATAGAGATAAAGTATTAGAAGAATTAATTAATACAAAAGTAAATGAAGAAGATTACACAAGTGAATCAGTAGAAGATTTAAAAGAAGCTCAAAATATTGATCCAAGTGAATATACAAGTGAAGAAGTAGAAGAAGCAATTGAAAAAATTGAAGAAGCTATTGAAAACCTAGTTAAATTAGAATTAACAGGACTTGAAGTAACACCAAATAATGATGAATATAAGAGATTTGAAAATCAAAAAACATTAACATTTACAGCAGTTTATAATGATAAAACAAGAAATAAAAATGTAACAGCAACAACAGAAGATGAATTTAGTACAAATAAAGTAACTGAAAAAGCAACAATGACATATACTTATACAGATAAATATGGAAAAGTAAGTACTGATTATAACTATTCAGTTATTAAAAACGATAGAGATAAAGTACTAGAAGAATTAATTAATACAAAAGTAAATGAAGAAGATTATACAAGCGATTCAGTAGAAGATTTAAAAGAAGCTCAAAATATTGATCCAAGTGAATTAACTAGTGAAGAAGTAGAAGAAGCTATTGAAAAAATAGAAGATGCTATAGAAAATTTAGTTAAATTAGAATTAACAGGACTTGAAGTAACACCAAATAATACTGAATACAAAAGATTAGAAGAACAAAAAGAATTAACATTTACAGCAATATATAATGATGAAACAAGAAATAAAACAGTAAATGCAACAACAGAAGATGAATTTAGTACAGATAAAGTAACTGAAAAAGCAACAATGACATATACATATACAGATAAATATGGAAAAGCAAGTACTACATATAATTATTCAGTAGTTAAAAATGATAGAGATTTATTATTAGATGAATTATATGCTTTATTAGCAGTAACAATTAATGAAGAAGATTATACAAGTGACTCAGTAAAAGTATATAATGATTCTAAAAATGTTGATCCTGAAAAATTAACTAATGAAGAAATCAAAGAAGCTATTAAAAATATTAAAGAAGCTTATAATAATTTAGTAGAATTAGAATTAACAGGACTTGAAGTAACACCAAATAATGATGTATACAAGAGACTTGAAGAACAAAAAAAATTAACATTTACAGCAATTTATAATGATACAACTAGAAATAAAGCTGTAAAAGCAACAACAAATGATATATTTGATTCAACAACAAATGGTTCAAAATCAATGATATATACATATACTGATAAATATGGAAAAACAAATGTAACATATAATTATACAGTTGTAAGAAATGATGATGATAAAGTTATAACTGGTATAGCTGCAGATTTAAGTCAAACTGAATTTGGATATTTAACAAATGTTGATATTAAAGATTATTTAACAGTTTATGAAGTAGCTAAAGATTCAGTTAAAACTGAAACTACTAATTATGCTGTATCTGGATTTAGTACACAAGAATTAGGTAGTGGAAAAGAACTTACAGTAACAAGTGGAAAATTCAGTACAAAATTAAATTACTCAGTTGTAAGAACAACAGAAGGAAAACAATTAAAATCAATTGAAGTAAGCTTAAATAAAAAAGAATATAACTGGAAAGAAACAAATTATTCTATGACAGTTATAGCTACAGATAATGATAATATTACACATGATGTAACTAGTGATGCTGCAATTATTAAAGGATTTGATACTAATACTGTAGGAGAAAAAGAATTTGAAGTTTCATATACACAAAATGGAATTACAAAAACTGCTTCAACTACATATACAGTATTAAGAACAAAAGATGGTATGGTATTAGATTATATTACAGCTACATTAAGTGATCCAGTATTCAAAAGAGATACAAAAGAAAATGTTAAAGATAGATTAACAGTAATGGCATATGATATTGATGGTACATCATATGAAGTAACTGATTATAAAACTTCTAAATTTGATGTTTCAAAAGTAGGTGAAAATTATCCATTAACAATAACTTATAATAAAAAAGGTACTAAGAAAACAGCTACCGTATATTATCAAGTTGTAAAAAATGATTATGATTTATCAATCATAGCAGTTGATGTAAAACTATCTAAAAAAGAATATAAAGTTAACGAAAATATTGAAGGATTAGAAGTTGAAGTAACATATGGTGACAAAACTAAAGAAATAATTGATACATGTACAAATGATTTCAATTCTACTAATGCTGGATATGGAAAAACATTAACAGTAACATGTAATAATGTAACAGGAACTGCTACTTATTCAGTAAGTGATAATTCATTAAAAGCAATTAGTGCATCTTTAAATAGAGAAGATGGTAGATATACAACTGATTCTGAAATATATGCTATAGTTAATTATACTGATGAATATGGTAGAACTAATGAGTTAAAAGCAAATGAATATACAGCTTCACCAGCATTATCAACAAGTAATGCAGGAACTTATACTTCAACAATTAACTATAATGGTTATACAGATACAGTAACATATACAGTTTCTGAATCATATCTGTTTAATGTAAGAATTGTTGATAAAAAATTAGTTGAATTCCAAGAAACTTATGGTGATTATATTGATATCACTGAAGTTAAAGTAACTTATTCAGATGGTACATCTAAGACATTTGAATCATGGAACTATGGAGTTAAAATGATTTCATATGATTATTATGATCATGGATATGTTAACCCAGTATATAGAACTAGTGAATTTGGAAAAGTAAACGGAAAATATAAAGTTCCAACTACAATTGAAATATATTATGGAAAAACAAAGAATTCAGGTTCAAAATATCACGCTTATAAAATAACATATACAGTAAATAATGACGTAGTTACTTTTGCAGGTCATAGTGATTTAAATTATACATACTATAGTTTTTAAAAATAATAAAAAATAGGAATTAATATTCCTATTTTTTTCGTTTAATGATATAATAAAAATGGTGATTGCAAGTGGCTTATATAAAATTTAAAGAATTAACTAGATATTTTAGTTTTTCAAATGAAATTGATATAAAATCATTACCTACTTATGTAACAGATTTTGTTGATAAAGATGAAAAGATTTTAATTGCTTATAAAACAACTAGAGATAAAGCAATTTTTACAAATAAAAAGGTTGTTATTTTTGACCACACTTTATTTAAAATAGTATCAAAAGTAACACATATTATTCCATATAAATCTATTAGTACAGGTGCGATTGGATATGGAAAAAATAGTGCTAGAATTTTATTGACACTTGATAGTGGTTATCAAATAAGATGGGATTTTACTCATATGGATGCTACTGCAAAGACTGATTTAAGAAAAGTATATACACAAATGATGGATTATATAACAAATAATAAATAAGAAAGGTTTAATATCATAGTGAAAATCTTTCTTTTTTTCATTATTTTATGTTGTTTTTTATTGAAATATCTTGCTTTAGGTGATATAATATCACTAGCTGCAGAGGGGAGGGATTGATTTATGTCTACATCAACAGTAATGGTAAAAAACAATAATGTAGAAGGTGCTTTAAAAGTATTTAAACAAAAGAATGCAAAAAACGGCCTCCTAAAAGAAGCTCGTAAAAGACAAGAAGGGTATATGAAACCTGGAGTTAAGAGAAGAGAAGCTAAGAAGGAAGCAATAAGAAATAATCGTCGTAATAATAGAGATAATTATTAATGAAATGAGGCTTATATGAAAAATAGAGTACTTGAAGATATTAAACTTGCAATGAAAGCTCAAGATAAAGAAAGACTTAATGTTGTAAGAATGCTTAAAGCAGACATTCAAATGGCTGAATTAAATAAAAAAAGTGAATTAACAGATGATGAAATAATTTCAATTGTTAGTAAACAAATAAAAATGCGTAAAGATTCTATTAAAGAATTTGAAAAAGGTAGTAGAACTGATTTAATTGAACAAGCAAATTCTGAAATTAAAATTCTTGAAGAATATCTTCCAGAACAACTTTCAGAAGATGAAGTTAATAAAATAATTAATGATGTATTTACTAAAGTAAATCCTCAATCAGCATCTGATATGGGAAAAATTATGGGAGCTTTAACACCTCTTGTAAAAGGAAAAGCTGATATGGGATATGTAAGTAAAATAGTAAAAGAAAAATTATCTAATATATAGTTGTATTTTTGTAAAAATATGATATAATTAATTAGGTAGTTTTCCTAATGCAGGTGTAGTACAATGGTTCGTATGCGGCCTTGCCAAGGCTGAGATGGGAGTTCGATTCTCCTCACTTGCTCCATATGAAATAAACGTCGAACTAATCGACGTTTTTATTTTATCTAGCAAAATTAGATCAAGATATTAGTACAAGATTTAATGATAATTATATTATATGGTAAAATATAGCAAGGATATTCCTTGCTTTTACTAAAATACTGGACATTTACATGGTTTTAGTGTATAATGGACAAGTATGTTTTTTTTGAAATATCTATTAGTTATTAGGGGGAAGTGATAACATGATGCCAGCAAATGTAGATGTAGCATATAATGAATATATTGAAAAAATGAATGATGATAAATTTATTGAAAGTTCATTAGATGGTGAAATTTATAAATATGATTTTGAAGATTCTAAAGATAAAATAGAAAATTCAGATTGTATTTATAATTTATTTCAAGTTGAACAAAATATAATTTCTAAGCTAATGGTTGATTGGAAAAATCCTGAAGTGCCGGATTATTTTAATAACTATTTTGAACAAAGACCTGATGTTAAATTATTATATGATGAATATGTTACATTATTTAAAGAAGTAAAGCTTGAGTACAAACAATTACTAATTCCTTATGATATTATAAAAACTTGCTATGAAACTTCAAATATGGAATTATATAAAGAAAAATATGAGATTTTATCAAAGTCTAAAGAAGATTTGGAAAATCAAATTCAAAATCTAACTGAAAAACTAAATGTAATTTTTAATAATGCCAATGATTACATGGAAACCATTGTTAAACTACGAGAATTAAAAAATCAAATTAATTATTTTGAAAAAAAATATAGACATTATATTGCTGATGAAACATTATTAGAGCAAAAAATTGAAAATAAATCTTCTATATCTGATGTTGCATATTATTCAAAATTAAAACAAGAAATTATAAATTATAAAATGCTGCTTATTGAAAAAGATGCATATCAAGAAAAACTTTCTAATCATATTTGTTCAGCAATAACTATGGATGATGTCAGTGATAAATATAATGGATATGATAGTACTATTGGAATAGTTCCAGCTGGTGAATGGGATACCCATAAGAATAGTAATTATAGCGGATATGGCTATGAAACTGGTATGCTTGGTTCTTTTGAAGGACCTCAAGGTAAAGAAACGGGATATGATAGTCGTAAGGGAGCTACCAAATCAAATTATAAAGATCCTGATAGAGCACTTTTAAAGCTTCTAAGTGAAGTTACTGATAAAGAAGGGAATTTATTGTATCCAATGAGTAGTTTTGAAAAAGATGGAGAGTATTATTATCATATTTTTGGTGTTAATGATGATGGTAGCATTGATTGGTCAAAATCAGATAATCCTCGTTTTGGTTGTAAAATGCTAGGTAATTATTTGATTGTTGGATGTGATCAGAAATTTAATAGAAGCCGTGGTTCCAAATTAATTACAAGCTTAGGGCCAGCAATTGTTTTTGATTATGGTGAAATAGAGGATTTAGAAGCAGATCCTAGTCATATAGATATTAGTATGGATGAAGTTTTATTTTGGCTTAGAGATTTTTCACATAATGAAGGAAGATATGTAGTATCAATGGCTGGCATTTATGATTGGTGTACTACTAGTGATTATAGGGGAACAGTTGATTTTCACTATGAACACATGGAGCGTAATTATGTAAATAATTTGAATGTTATGTATGGTTCTAATTTGGTTTGTTTTTTTGATAATGATGATTTTGAAGATGAAACTACTTTTGCAAGTCAAGAAGATTTTGTTAAAGAATTAACATATAGTCGTTAATTCTTTTTTATTGACATGATAAAGTTGCATAATTTAAAATATGGTTGGTGATTTTATGAAAAGATGTAAATGGGCTAATATTAATAATCCTTTATATATAAAGTATCATGATTTAGAATGGGGAGTACCTAGTTATGATGATCATTATTTATTTGAAATGCTTGTTTTAGAAAGTTTTCAAGCAGGATTATCATGGGAATGCATATTAAATAAAAGAGAATCATTTAGAGAATCATTTGATAATTTTGATTACATTAAGATTTCTAATTATTCAGATAAAAAAATAGAAGAACTTAAAAATAATTCTTCAATTGTTAGAAATTCATTAAAAATAAAAGCAGCAATTAAAAATGCTAAAGTATTTATAAATATTCAAAAAGAATTCGGAACATTTTCTAATTATATTTGGAAGTTTACTAATAATAAAATTATTTATAATGTACATAAAACTAGTAATAAATTATCTGATACTATATCCAATGACTTAAAAAAACGTGGCATGAGTTTTGTTGGGACAACTATTATTTATTCATATTTACAGGCAATAGGTATTATTAATGATCATGAAGAAACTTGTGATTTAAATATAAAATAACTTTACAAAATAATAAAAAAATATATAATAATCTATATAAAAATTACTTTGTGAGGTCATAACATGAAAAATAACAATTTAGATGCATATTTAGAAGAATTTGCTAAAACAGCTACATTAAATAAATTTGATCCTTTTATGCAAAAAATAATAACAGAAGATAATATTAATTATAGAACTGTTGCAGGATTAAAAGAACTTGCTGCAGTACGTGAACTTGCTATTGTTATTAATTATTACGGTGGTTCGCAATATTTAATCATAAAGAGGAATTTGGAAGCAAAATATGGAAGATTTTTGGAAAATGAACAATTTATTGAATTAATGCATAAAAAGAAACCAAGTTTTTTTGATCGTTATTTATCATATAACACAGAATTATTGTCATCTTATGATAGATCAGAGATTTATTATAATATAAGGATGTTATCTGCTTTAAAAGAAAAAAAGGCTTTTAATGTTGATAACTTTAGTGATTTAGAAGAAGTATTGGGATGTTTAGAAGAATTCAATTTTCATTATCTTGCTAATAGATATGCATGTATTTGTAATGTAAAACAAAAAATTGAATTTGATAGTTTTGGTATGCAAGATTATTTAGATAAAATAATTCCAGAAATTATGAATAAAGAAAAAACAAAAGTAAGATAAGAAGTGATTATTATGGAAATATTATTAATATGGGGTTCTACTATTATAGCTAGTATTGGTATGCAAACAATTTATGAATTAAAATTATTTAAAGATGTTGCTGATAGTGGTTATAAAATAGATATAGAAAAATTAAGCAATAATAAAGCAAATAGTGATAGTAATACTAAATTCAAAATAGCTACTTTATCAAATTTAATTCCTATTTATAATATAATGTTAGTCTTATTTAAAGTTGCTACTTATAATAAAGAATATATATTTAGAAGTCTTGATTCTAGTAATGCTATTATTCCATTAACTGATGAAGAATATAATGAATATAACCAAAAACCAACAGGATTAAGAGCCTTAAAATTATCTTTAAAAACAGAAGAAGATTATAACTTAGCATTTAAATTAACAACCTATGAAGGAGACAATATGGGTGATATTTATTTTAAACTTGATAATGAAAAAATAGAAATAAATGTTGTTAAATTAACTGGTATTGCCAAAACATTTACTCCTGAAAGACAAAATGCTGAAGTATTAAAACATTTACTTATTCATCAAGCTATTGGTGATGATAAATTTATAGATTATGATATAGATAGTTTTAATAGTAAATATAGTGATAGTGATGTTACTATTAAAGAAGAATATAGTAATGAAAATCTAAAACAAGAATTAGAAGCATTTAGAAATTTTTTAATTGAAAATAAAGAAAAAGATAATAATTATCAATATACAAAAAGGAAATAGGAAACTATTTCTTTTATTGTAAAACAATTTATTTTGTGATATTCTAAAGATGGTGATGATATGAAAATACTAATAAAAAATGGAACAGTAATTTCTATGGATGAAAAAAGAGAAAAAATAGAAAATGTGGATATTGTTATTGAAAATGATAAAATAATAGATATATGTAATAATTATAATGGTGATTATGATAAACTAATAGATGCGACTGATAAAATAGTAATGCCTGGTCTTATTAATGCTCATACGCATCTTGGAATGAGTATTTTTAGAGCTACTAACGATAATTATCATTTACAAGATTGGCTTGAGAAAAAAATATGGCCAATAGAAGCTAAAATGACTGATGAAGAAGTATATTATGCAGCATTACTATCATGTATTGAAATGATTAAAACTGGAACTACTTGTTTAAATGATATGTATTTTGGTTGGCGTGGAACTATGAAAGCACTTTTAGATACTAAAATACGTGCAGTTATGTCTAGATGTTTAATAGGTGAAGATGATGATGAAGGAAATCGTATGATTAATGAGTTTGAAACAATGATTAATGAATATAAAAATATACCTAATATTACTTTTGCAGTAGCACCTCATGGATTATATACTTGTTCTAAAGATTATTTAAAAAAATGTACAGATTTATCTATTAAATATAATATTCCTATTCATGTTCATTTTTGTGAAAATAAAAGTGAAGTGAAAACAATAGAAAATAAATTTAATACTACTCCAGTAAATGCGTTAAAAGAAATTGGTTTTTTAGATCGTAAACTTATACTTGCTCATGTAACTTATTTAAGTGAAGATGATCAAAAATTAATAGGTAATAATATATCGTTTGTTACTAATCCAATTAGTAATTTAAATTTAGGATGTGGTATTGCTGATTTAGTAAGTTATCAAAAATATAATATTAATATTGCTCTTGGAACTGATGGTCAGGGTAGTGGAAATAATATGAATTTATTTAAACATATGGCATTTGTGTCAGATTTACAAAAAGCTAAATATGAAGATCCAACTATTATGGAAGCATATGATGTACTTAAAATGGCAACTATTAATGGTGCTAAAGCACTTGATTTAGATAAAGAAATAGGTTCAATTGAAGTTGGTAAGAAAGCAGATATTATTATATTAGATTTAAATAAAATAGAAACATATCCATATCCAAATTTACTTTGTGAAGTTGTTCATAATGTAGAATCTTCTAATGTTGATACAACTATTATAAATGGTAATATTCTTATGGAAAAACATAATTTATTATTAAATATAAATGAAAATAATTTAAAAAATAAAATTAAAAATATATGTGAAGAATTAAAAATAAATTAGTAAAATAATTACTAATTTATTTTTTTATGATAAAATATTATAGAGGTAGATAGTATGGAAAAGTATATAAATATTATTCAAATTGCTTTTATAACATTCCCTTTTATTGCACTTTTAATTACTATTCCATATATGATTAAAGAATATCGTAAATATGGCAGTTTAACACCATTTAAGACAATTATGGTATATTCATTTGTATTATACATGATAACAGCTTATTTTATGGTTATTATGCCACTTCCTAGTCGTAGTGAAGTAGCTCTTATGACACAACCATGTAAACAGTTAGAACCCTTTTATTTTATAAAAGTTATGAATCATAGTACAAATTTTATTATTAATGATTTTTCAACATATTTTAAAACTTTAAAAAATCCAGCTGTATATACAGTTATATTTAATGTTTTTTTAACATTTCCATTTGGAGTATATTTAAGATATTATTTTAAGAAAAAATGGTGGCAAGTATTACTTCTTAGTTTTTCACTTTCATTATTTTATGAAGTAACACAACTTAGTGCTTTATATGGAATATATCCAAGACCATATCGCTTATTTGATGTAGATGATTTAATAGTTAATACATTTGGTGGTATGTTAGGATTTTGGATTTGTCCATTATTTACATTCTTTTTACCAAAACGAGAACGACTCGATGAAAAAGCATATTATAAAGGTTTACAAAAAGTTAGTTTTTCTAGAAGATTATTAGCTCTAGGTATTGATATATTTGTATTTGGATGCTTTTATGCAGTATTTATTTATATAATTAAATTTAAAAATATTATTGGTAATTTAATTGTTTTTAAATACTTATTTATGATTATATATACAATTATACTGTACATAACTAATGGTTATTCTTTTGGAAAAATGATTGTTAAAATTAGATTAGTAGATAATAATAAACATATTAGTTTTAAAAAAGTATTTATGCGTTATTTTTTATTATGCTTAATATTATTTATAATTCCTGAAATATTATTAAAAATTATTTTAATGATTAATAATAATGATTATAGGTTATTGGCATTGATTATTTTGGCTTTTTTATATATAATTCTATTAGGGTATTTATTTATTCACTCAGTTATAGGAAAGAATCATTTTTTCTATGAAAAATGGAGTAAAACTGAAAATAAAAATGAAACTTTTAAAAATAGATGAGGTGTTTTATATGGCAAATAATGAAAAAAATAATATTGATATTAAGAATTATCTAGAGTCTCTTCCTGATTTATCAGATAAATTAATTGCACTTAAATTATATGAAGAATATTGTAATAAGAATTATAATTATTCTTCAATTAAGGATAATAATTTAGCACTTAAAGTTGCTTATGATAATCTTTCAAATGAAATCATAAATAAAAAGTATTTAAAAAATTATAAAAATGATGAAAATATAATTAATCATATTGAAAAGTTATACTTGTTATGTGACAGTTATTATAAAGATTTAAATACACAGGATAAAGAAAAAATAAAGCGCTTAAAAATGGTTATTACATATTTAGAAGCTTTATTAAATATGAATATAACTTTTCCTGAGTGTGCAGAAACTTATTTTTATGAAAAGGAAAGTCGAAAGGGGAAATAGTAAATGGCTTTAAAAAGTGAATACCAGCTTTTATGTGATATTTTAGATGAAAAAATAAAATCCCTTTTATCAGAAATTAAGAGAATAGATGAAGAACAACAAAAAAAAGAACAAATAGAAAAAATAAAATTAGATTATGAAAAAGGAATTATTGATTTTGAACTTTTAGATAGTATTATTGCTGATAAAAAACTATTAGCTGATATAAAGCAAAAATATGATTTGATGCAAAAATTTAATAGTAGTGTCTTTGCTTCTCAAAAAAAGAAACTTGAAGAATATATTGATAAAATCATTAAACAATTAGTATTTAGTGTAAAAAGTAGTAGTTTTAGTCCTCAAAGAAAATATAATATATATAAAAAAGAAGTAGAGAATCTTCAAAAACTATATAAAGGATTTAGTGATAGTAATTTAAATATAATAGTTGATGCTGATTTATTAACTTACATTGATGATCTATTGAAGATGAAAGATGTTGATCCACAAATAAGATATAATATAGTGTTTGGCATTACTGAAAACAATGCTGAATTAATGCAAAATAGTTTGAAGCAAAAAATGCGTGTCTTAGAAAATAAAAAAGATGTTTCTAAAAAAGGTAAAACTGAGAAAGAGGAACAAGAAATTAAGGTTGCTAAAATAACTAAGTTAAAAGAACCAGAAGAAGTAAAAGAAACTATAATACCATGTGATACAGTAGAAACTAAGTTAGAGGGAGAATACTTAGATTTATATAATAGAATGAATAAAATTACTTCTAAGTATCATGACAATACAGTAAATAATTATTTATTATTAATTTCTGAGGATGCACCTATAAATATTAGAACTAGAATTTATAGTAGAGTAGAAAAATTATATCAAAGATGTTGTTTAGTTGCAGAAGATATCAAAATTAATTTTCAAGAAAAATTATTAAAAGATAAAAAACTTAGTCCTGAAATGATTTCTATTGTTAATAGATTAATTGAAATACATAATGATTATCAACTTCAATTACTAAAAAATCCAAAGAGTATTAGTGATCAATTAGAAATTCATGATAGAAAAGATGATTTAGAATTACTTAAAAATGTCGAAAATTTACTTAGTACAATAAATAATTTTTGGGCTAAAAATAGTGTATACCCAGTAGATGGTGTAAGCACTGAATACAATGTTAAGTATTATAGTGAATATGAAAAAATGTATAATTTATTAAATGAGGCATTTGAAACTTATAAAATTTCTGTCGAATTTTTCTATACTTTATTTGATGAAGAAGAGTATAATACCTCTTTAGAAGATTTAAAAGTAGCATATCACCAAATGTTAGTAACATGGAATAAAATGTTAACTAAAGAGAACGTAGTAACAAATGAAGAACCTAATTTAGTTGAACAATTATATGGTGATGAATCAGATGTTAAAAATATTATTGTTTTTATATCTGATGGAGTAAATGAAGGTAGTTTAATTAGAAATGATGTCGAAGAAGATGTGCACTTTAGTAAGGGTAATTGGAATAGTATTATAGATAAAATAAAAGAAAGAATAACTATGTCTAATTATGATTTTAAGGCAAACGCTGGTCACGAAGGTAAAACAAATAATTATGCAGAATCATTTTTAAAAAAATATCACGTTAGAGGATTAACTGGTGGTAAAGAACGTATTATGTATACAAGATTTAATACTAATTTTCTTCCATATGTTGGTAATTTTAAAGAAAATCCACATGTTATGGTTATACTTGCATTTTCACCAGCAAACGATGGATTAAAATCTGATAATTTTGATGAAGCATTAGCTAGATGTTACAAGTATAGTAGAGTAATTGATAATATGAAAGAATTATTAAATCCTGATTGGGATAGTATGTCAAGTGAAGAAAAAAGTAAAAGAAAAAATGAAATTGAAACATTCATAAGTACACAAAAAGAGGAATTTCAAAGAATTATTGATGCAATAAATATAAAAACAAAAGGTGGTGTTAAAGTTGGATAATTTTATTAAATTAATTGAAAATGAAATAACATATTTAGATAAAAAAATTCAAAAAGATAAAAAATTATCTTCTATTAAATTAATAGATAGTAGTAAGCAATTATTAGAATTATCCAATGAAGAATATAATAAAATATATACCATGGCAGAGGGTGAAATTAGTTTAACTGCTAATGAATCAATGTTTTTACATGAGGCAATGAGCTTAGAAGAATCTGCTAAAGAATTTTTGTGTTCTTGTCTAGATGCAGAACAATTAAAAATAATTAATTCAATAATTGAAAAAATTAATAGAGTTTTATGTTCTTGTGATGAAAAAGAAATTGTAGAGTTAGAAAATACTATAAATCAATATAAAAATTTATTAAAAAAAGCTCGTAATAATGGTCTAGAATTTATTACTGAATTCTCATTAATTAGTGAATTATTTGATAAATATGATGTTTCTTTTGAAGATAGAATTTCTACATTAAAAGAAATCAATAGTTTTAATAATGAAATTAATAGTAAATTTGTAACTTCTGAAGAATTATTAGAGTCTGAAGAAATTATTGATGAAAGTGAACTTGATAAAACAAATCTAGATAGTGATAAAGTAGAAGCAATATTTAATAAATATGGACTTTCATTCAAAGAAAATTTAAAGTCATATACAGAATATGTTTTAGCTTATGGTAATTATGATAAAATTGATTCTATTTTAGCTTTTATATGTAATAAGAAAAATGATATGTTAAAAGTATTAAATCAACCAGAAATACTTTCAAAAATACTTATACATTCAAGTGTAGAAATATTAAGTAGCGTTATTAAATTAGAACAAGAAAATGGATTGACAAGTGATGCTCATAACAAAAATATGACAATACTATTCCCAGCGGTACGTTCAATATCTAATTATAGACCAAGAAGAAAAGGTTCTAAGGCTCCACTTGATAATAAAGTTACTTCAGGAAATTATAAAAACTTTGCTAATAATATTGTTTTCTTGAATGAACATGGTATTGAACCTAGTGTTGTTGAAGAAAAATGTGTATCATTTTTTACATTTCCTAATATATCAGTTAGAAAATCTTATGAACATTTACTTCTTTATGGAATAAATCCTTTTGATAAGGAACACAGAAAAGTAACATATTCTGTTTTCCGTAGTCATGATTGTGTTTTAAAAAATTTGGATATTGCTATCGAAGCAGGAGCTTTTGAATATATACGAAACAATTTATCTAGATTATCAGCACCTTCAAAAATTATAGAAGTTTATAGTCTTAAAAATGAATGCAAAAAAAATAAAGGTGATTTTAGATATACGCCATATTGTCGTTTAAAAGAATCTGATAATTTATACTTAAATTCTCAATTTCCTCTTGAAATAACATTCGATACTATAAATGAAGAATATGGGGCTGTAAACTATGATTGCCCTGATAAAGATATTTTTGATGAAGTATTATCTAATAGTTATAATTCAACTATTTCTTCTCTTAGTATGGAAGATGAATTAATTAAAGAAATAGATAGTATATTTAAAGTTGATGACTATATGTATGATTTTAATGGTGTAATTATTTCTAGAAAGAAAGTATTACGTTTCTATGAAACATTTATATCTAATTCTAATTTTAAGCCAAGTAGAGATTTAATCTTATATGTTATTACTAAAAATTCATTATTAGATGAGAATGAATTGGAAAGTATTAAAAAATGTATAAATAAATTATCAATTACAAATGACAAAACATTAATTAAGGAGGATAATCATGATTGAAAATATTAAATATTTAGGATTTGATGATGATTTTAATGCTGAATTAATGGATACTCTTGGTTATGATATTGTATTAAATTTAGCCTGTAATTATGAAACTGTAAAACAAAATATTGATTCTCTTGAATCATTTGGTATTAAAGATATTAAAAAATTATTATTAAATAAAGTAGATTTGTTTTTTACAAATAATGAAGAATTAATTAAAAAATTTGGTAAATATAATATACCAGTAGTAGTTAATTTAATTAATCGAGATTATGAAATAGTTGATGAATTATTTTAAAAATAGTAATATAAAATTACTATTTTTTTGTTATAATTAAAATAGAGGTATTAGTATGGATAGTATAAGAAATTTAATAGGTCAGTTTAGAATGTCTAAAGGTTATATTAATTCAATTTCTGGTAAAGAAATGTCTGAGTTTGTAACTTGGTTAGATAGACAAAAAAAGATAGGTAAAAAATATTGCTTATTATTAGAAGAAATGGGTGTAAAAATTGATACTGAATCGTGTGCTGAAGTTGGTAAAACTTATTATGATACAGTAGTTTCAAATTTAAAAACTTCTGTAATAACTCTTTCTAATTATATTGAAACAAAAGGATATCTAATTAAATCTGGATTTAGAGTATATAATGGTAATCCTATAGCAGTCAGAAAAAAAACAGAAAAAAAAGTATCGTTTGGCCAAATAAATACCAATATAATTAATACATTTATAACACAAAATCCATATAATGACGTTATGATTGAAAATTGGAATGAATTACCAAAAAATGATGATATTAGTGTTGTTGTAGGAATGTATGGTTCTACTAAGGATAAAGATATAAAAATAAAAAAAGAAAGACTAATAAACTTTCGTGATAAATTAGTTAATTATATTTATGAAGAAAGAGTATATGATGATGAGTATTGTTTTGTAGTTGCATCAAAAAATTATGAAAAGAAATTAGTAATTAAATGAAAAAGGTTATAATTATTTTATTGTTATTATTATGTGCATGTACAAAAAAATATAATAATATAATTTCATATGATCAATATTTAAAACTTGAAAATACTTATCCACATAATACTAGTTCATTTACTCAAGGATTATTTTTTTACAATAATGAATTATATGAAACAACTGGTTTATATGGGGAATCATATTTATATAAAAACATAGATATAACTACTAATATTCCAAATAAATCTATAAAATTAGATGATAATTATTTTGGAGAAGGTTCAACTATACTTAATAATAAATTATATGTTTTAACTTGGAAAGAAAATAAAGTATTAGTATATAATCCAAATACATTAGATTTAATTGAAACATATAATTATGATCGTGAAGGTTGGGGATTAACAACTGATGGTAAATATTTAATTGCTAGTGATGGTACTTCAAAAATATATTTTATGGATGAAACATTTAATAATATTAAAAAAATTATCGTTAGATTTAATAATGAAGAAGTATATAATCTTAATGAATTAGAATATATAGATGGTTATATTTGGGCCAATGTATGGAAAAGTAATAATGTTGCAATTATAAATCCACAAACTGGTGATGTAATTAAAATGTTAGATTTTAGCAATTTAGTACCACTTAATTTACATGAAGATGAGGTTTTAAATGGAATTGCTTATGATAATCATAAAATTTATATAACTGGTAAAAATTGGCCATATTTATTTGAATTTATAATAATTGATTAGTTTTATATTTAAAAATATAATTATTCAAATAATTTTCATTTACAAAACTAGTTATTATTGTTTTAATTTGTTATAATTAATTTGGTGTTAGTATGACAAAAGCTGTATATATACATATTCCTTTTTGTAAAACAATTTGTTCTTATTGTGATTTTTGTAAAAGGTTTTATGATGAAGAAAAAGTTGATAAATACTTAGATGCTTTAGAAAATGAAATAAAACTAAAATATAATGGAGAATCGATTGAAACTTTATATATAGGTGGAGGAACTCCTAGTTCTTTATCAATAAAAAATTTAAAGAAATTGTTTTCTATAATTAATATATTTCATTTAGATAAGTTAAAAGAATTTACTTTTGAATGTAATATAAATGATATTGAACAAGAAAAAAGTTTATTTTTATATCAAAATAAAGTAAATAGAATAAGTATTGGAATAGAAACAATAGATAAAGATTTATTAAAAATACTAAATAGAAATCATGATAAAGAAAAAATTATTTCTAAAATAAATTTATTAAAAAATATAGGATTTGATAATATTAATGTTGATTTAATGTATGCGATTCCAAATGAAAATATAAATATACTAAAAAAAGATTTAGAATTTATTTTAAGTCTTAATGCAAATCATATTTCTACATATTCCTTAATTATTGAACCAAATACTAATTTATATATAAAAAATGTGAAAGAAATAGAGGAAAATGTAGATTATAATATGTATAATATAATATGTAGTACTTTAGAAGAAAATAATTATAAGCATTATGAAATATCTAATTTTTGTAAAGTAGGGTATGAATCAAAACATAATTTAACATATTGGAATAATAATGAATATTATGGATTTGGATTAGGCAGTACTGGATATATTAACAATAAACGATATACTAATACTAGATCACTTAATAATTATATAAATGGTCAATATGTTTTAGAAGAAAACATTGAAAGTATTAATGTGCAAATGGAAAATGAATTAATGCTGGGACTTCGTAAAATAGAAGGTGTAAATAAAAATAATTTTTTAAAAAAATATAATAAAAAAATAGAAGATGTTTTTGATATTAATAAATTATTAAATAAAAAGTATTTAATTGATAATGGTACTAATATATATATTAATAAAAAATATTTATATGTTGAAAATAGTATTTTAACTAATTTTATAGGAGGTGCAAAAAATGAATAAAATTAAAATATTTGAAGAAGAATTAAATTATATAAAAAATGAAGAATATAGAAAAAATGCAGAAATACTTTTAAACCTTTTACCAGACTATTTTTTTGAAATTCCAGCATCATCAACAGGTAAATATCATCCAAGTTATGCACTTGGTGATGGAGGACTTGTAAGACATACTAAAGCTGCTGCTAAAATAGCTTATGAATTATTAAATAATAAAAGTATAGGTGGTATTTTTAAAGAATATGAAAAAGATTTAATTATTATATCTTTAATTATTCATGATGGCTTAAAATCTGGAATTGATCATGAAAAATATACTCGATTTGATCATCCGCTTCTTATATCACAATTTGTAAAAGATAATAAAGAAAAATTAACATTTAAAGATGAAGAAATAGAATTCATTTGTAAAAATGTTGAAAGTCATATGGGTGAATGGAATACAGATTATAATGGTAATGAAGTATTACCACTTCCAAAAAATAGATATCAAAAATTTGTTCATATGTGTGATTTTTTAGCTAGTCGTAAATTTTTAGAAGTACCATTTGAAAAGGGCAAAATAATAAAATAAAAAAGACCAATAGGTCTATTTTAAGCAGCAATATCAGTTACTTTTTTAATAGCTCTTAATTCTCTTGCACTAATTCTAATTGTTTCACCATTATCTAAAGTTACTTTTTGTAGATTTGGTTTTTGAGCATGCTTTGTAGCATTGCAAGCATGAGAACGTCTATTTCCTGAAAGTGGTTTTTTACTTGTTAATTTTTTTGCCATAAATATCTCCTTCCACAACTTTTTTTCTTCGCTTTTTAACTTTATCACAATATTACTTATAAGTCAATATTTTATAGCTTTTATCTTATATTTTTTGTATAATTAAGAAAAGGAGGCATGCTTATGAATTATGTACCACTATATATAAAAACACATAATTCTTTATTATCTAGTATGATAAAGATAGATGAACTTATAACAAAAGCAAAAGAATTAAAATTAAATGCTTTAACTATTACTGATGATAATATGTATGGCACTATGGATTTTTATAAAGCATGCACTAAAAATAATATTAAACCAATAATAGGTTTAAATATAAAAATAGATGATTTAGATATTGTATTGTATGCTAAAGATGAAATAGGATATAAAAACTTACTTAAAATAGAAACTATTAATTCAGAAAATAATTTGAGTTTTGAAAATCTTAATTTATATAAAAACAATTTAATTTGTATAATGCCTTATACTTCTAGAAAAATATATAATAATTTAAAAAATATATTTAATGAATTATTTATTGGTTATAAAAATAAAGAAGAAAGAAGTAAATTAAAAGGCAATAATCTTATTTATTTAAATGAAATTTTATATTTAAATAAAAATGATTTTAAATATTTTAAATATTTAATTGCTATTAAAAATGGTACAAATATAGATAATATAGATATTGTAAATAATAATAACTATTTACTTAGTAATGAAGAATTTGAAAAATTATATGCAGATGATTTTCAAAATAATTATTATATATTTGAAAACTGTAATATAACACTTACATTTAATAATGATTTACTTCCAGTATATAGTTGTCCTAATAATTTAGATAGTTTTACTTATTTAAAAGAATTGTGTAAAGAAGGATTAAAAAAAATATTTGGAGATAGTATTTATAAAGCTTATATTGAAAGATTAAAGTATGAACTTGATATTATTAATAAAATGGGATTTTGTAATTATTTTCTTGTAGTATGGGATTATGTTAAGTATGCTAAAGAAAATGATATTTTAGTAGGACCAGGACGTGGTAGTGCTGCAGGTTCACTTGTATCTTATTTACTTAATATAACAACAGTAGATCCAATAAAACATAATTTACTATTTGAAAGATTTTTAAATCCCGAACGTATTACTATGCCAGATATAGATATTGACTTTGAAGATATAAAACGAGATGAAATAATAAAATATTGTATATCTAAATATGGTAGTAAAAAAGTTGCTCCTATTATCACATTTGGAACTATGGCATCTAAACAAGCACTTCGTGATGTTGGAAGAAGTATGGATGCAGATTCTAAAAAAGTAGATGCTTTATGTAAATATATAGATTCTAATTTAAACTTAAAAGAAAACTATAAAAATAATAAAAGATTTCATGATCTTGTTAATTTAGATAATATTAATAAAAATATATTTGAAGTAGCTTTAAAATTTGAAGGCCTTAAAAGACATACTTCTATGCATGCTGCAGGTATAGTAATGTCTAAGATAGATTTAGATGAAGTTATACCACTTGATAGAAGTCATGAAGAATTTTATGTTACAGGATATGATATGACCTATTTAGAAGAAATAGGACTTCTAAAAATGGATTTTTTAGCTCTTAAAAATTTAACAATGATTAAAGATTGTTTAAATGATATAGGAAATAATTTGAATTTTTATGATATTCCAGTAGATGATAAAGAAGCTTTAAAAATATTTTATGATGTTAATACAACAGGTATATTTCAATTTGAAACAACAGGTATGATGAATTTTTTAAGAAAATTTAAAATACAAAAATTTGATGATATAGGTGTTGCTCTAGCTCTTTTTAGACCAGGACCTATGGAAAATATAGATACATTTATAAATAGAAGATTTGGAAAAGAAAAAGTAGATTATTATCATGAAGATTTAGTAAACATTTTAAAACCTACATATGGTATTATTGTATATCAAGAGCAAATAATGCAAATAGCTAGTGTTATGGCTGGATATAGTTATGGAGAAGCAGATTTATTAAGAAGAGCAATGAGTAAGAAAAAAGAAGAAATACTTATTAATGAAAAAGAAAAATTCATAAGACAAAGTATTGAACGTGGTTATGAAAAAGAAGTATGTACTAAAGTATATGATATGATTTTAAAATTTGCTTCTTATGGTTTTAATAAAGCTCATTCAGTTTCTTATGCTTATATAGCAGCTAAAATGGCATATTTAAAAGCCCATTATCCACTTCAATTTTTAAAACAACTATTAAATGGTAGTATTGGTAGTGATATTAAAACAAATGAGTATATTTATGAATGTAAAAAGAATAATATAATTCTTTGTAAAACTAACATTAATATAAGTAAAGAAGAATATATTATTGAAAATAATACTTTAGTAGCACCTCTTACTATTATTAAAAATTTAGGTATATTAGGAGCTAATAAAATAATAGAAGAAAGAGAAAAAAATAAATTTAAAGATATTTTTGATTTTGTAAATAGAACATATGGAAAAGGTATAAATAAAAAAATACTTGAGAATTTAATAGATGCCGGAGCACTTGATAATTTTGGATATAATCATCATACTTTGAAAGAAAATTTAGATATAATTATTAATTATAGTGAAATTGGTGATTTAATAGATGATGATAGTTTAAAACCAGAAATTAAAATTTATGAGGAATACAATACTCAAGAATTACTTGCATTTGAAAAAGAAGCATATGGTTTTTACTTAACAAGACATCCAGTTATGGATTTAAAATTAAAATATGAAAATATTATTAACTTAGATCAAATAAATAATTATTTTGATAAAAATATTAATGTTATTATATATGCCGAAAAAATAAAAGAAATTGGTACTAAAAATAATGATAAAATGGCATTTATAGATGCTAGTGATGAAGTATCTAAAATAGATATAGTTTTATTTCCTAAAACTTATCAAAAATATAAAGATATAAAAAATGGTAAAATCTATTTAATTAAAGGTAGAGTAGAAAAAAGATTTGATAAGTATCAATTAAATGCTTTTGAATTAACTGAGTTAGAATTGAAATAAATTCTGTAATAAAGAATTACAGAATTTTTATTTAATTTATTAGATTGCTTAAACTGATTTCATATGGTATACTATATACAATAGGAGGAAAGTATGAAAGAAAAAAGAGGTTTTACGTTAATTGAACTTTTAGCAGTAATAGTAATATTGGCAATCATTGCCTTAATTGCAACACCAATTGTACTAAGTTTAATTGACAGAGCAAGAAAGGGAGCAGCAGAAGATTCTGCATATGGTATTAGAAAGGAAGCTCAGTTATTATATCAGACAACTATGATGGGAAGAACAGGTTCTTTCAATAAAATAGAAGTAGATTTTTCTAAAACAATGGAAAAAGATGGAAAAACATATGTTGAAACAAAATTATATGAAACTGCATCTAGCGCAGGAGAAACAAATAAAGTATTCTTTGAAGCAGATGGAACAACACCAACAAATGGAAGAATAACAATTCATGGAGATGGAACAGTAGATTATGAAGTATTAACAATTAGTAATTATTATTGTTGTATACCAGCACAAGGAAAAGTAACATGTGCAAAAGAAAATAATTTTGATGCTAATTGTAATTCAACAGGTAGTGAATCAAATCCAACACCAAATCCAACTGGAGATCCAACACCAAATCCAACAGGTGGGAATGACTATATTCTTAACGCAGATACAGAATTACCAAGTTTTAATATAGTTCCAGATAATAATGAAGGTACAGTAACAATTAATATAACTGGTGATGTTACAAATATTTCTAATTTATCATATTGTGTTACTACTTCTAATGTTGTTGCAGACTGTAATTGGACACCATTTAGTGTGACAACTGTATCTATACAAGTTCCAGATGGTACTAATAATGTCTTTATTAAAGATGAAGATAATCATGTTTCAACACCAAAGAATTTTGTTATGACTAAGAATAGTAATGTATATGTATGTAGTGAACCAGCTCCAATTGGACCAACTATTTCAGATTGTCCAAATTGTGTATTTACTGTAGGTAGTGGTTCATTTAGTAATCTTGCTAAATTTGCTCAATATTGTGGTGAAGAATTTGAAATTAATCATGACGATGATGATTTAGCATATAAATGCCCTGGTGATGAGGATTGTATATTATTTACACGTGATTATAGAATATTTAAAGTTGACGGAAATAGGTCAAACTCATTTATTGGACTTGATATAAATAATGATGGAACATTAAATAATATTTATTCATGTGGTATAGCTAACATTGGTACAGCAAGTGAAGCTCCATATTGTCTAAAATATCAAGGATTGTCTGGAGATTTTGATTACAGCATTACGGAGGCTAATATGAGCATTCTAGATAGGGTATATGGTCCAAATGTTTGTTATGAAAGTAGTGGTGACTATGATTGTCAACAAGTAAGTGGAATAAGTATTTATTCTAGAACCGGAATGGATTATTCTACTGTATTTACTTGGGGAGATATAGATTGTGAAATTACCTCATATGGTGATTATAATTTTTCATGCCCAGTATAATATTAAAAAAGAGTATAATAACAAATTACTCTTTTTTTTGTTTAGTTAATTTGATAAAATAATAATGGTGATAATAATGCTTGAAAGATACAATGAATTAATAGATTTAATTAATAAAGCTAGTTATGAATATTATGTTCTTGATATGCCAACTATAACAGATCAAGAGTATGATGATTATTATAATGAATTATTAAGTATAGAAACAAAATATCCAGAATTGAAAAGAGAAGATTCACCTACAAATAGAGTTGGTGGTAAAGTACTTGATAAATTTGAAAAAGTAACACATAAAACTCCTATGCTTTCTTTTGATGATATATTTAATGAAGAAGAAATAGAAGCATTTGATGAACGTATTCGTAAAATAGTACCAAGTCCTACATATACTGTAGAACCTAAAATGGATGGACTTTCTGGTTCTTTAATTTATGAAAAAGGAATTTTAAAAAGAGGAGCAACTCGTGGTGATGGAGTAGTAGGAGAAAATATTACTGAAAATATTAAAACTATTAAAAGTATTCCACTTAAACTTACTAAAGAAATAGATATTGAAGTACGTGGCGAAATATATATGAGTAAAGCCTCATTCAATAAAGCAAATGCTGAACGTAGTAGAAATGGTGAAGCTTTGTTTGCTAATCCTAGAAATGCTGCAGCAGGATCTGTTAGACAACTTGATAGTCGTATTGCTGCTTCTCGTAATTTAGATTTTATGGCTTACTTTATACCAAATCCTGAGACATATGGATTAAAAACACAAAGTGATAGTTTGAAGTTTTTAAAAGAACTTGGTTTTGTTACAAATTATAAACTAAATTCCCATGCTCATAATGTTAAAGAGATAAATGAACATATTGAATATTTAAGTAGTATTAGACAGTCATTACCTTATGAAATAGATGGAGTAGTACTTAAAGTAGATAATTTGAAAGATGAAGAAAAACTTGGATTTACTGCTCGTGTACCAAGATGGGGTATTGCTTATAAATTTCCAGCTGTTGAAGTACTTACTGTTTTAAAAGAAATAAAATTTACAGTAGGAAGAACTGGTAAAATTACACCAAATGCATTATTCTTTCCAGTACATGTTGCAGGTTCTTTAATTTCTAAAGCAACACTTCATAATGAAGATTATTGTTTAGAAAAAGATGTACGCGTAGGTGATACCATATCTATTCGTAAGGCTGGAGATGTTATTCCAGAAGTAGTTGAAGTAAAAAAAGAAAGAAGAGATAAAGAATTAGAACCATTTAAAATGATAGATTCTTGTCCTATGTGTAATACTGCTTTAATAAAAAAGGATGCTAATCATTATTGTCCTAATAATAAATGTCCAGCCCGTAATATTGAAAAACTTGTTCATTTTGTTAGTCGTAATGCAATGAATATTGATGGATTTGGAGATCGTATCATTGAAGATTTTTATAATATGGGCTTTTTAAGAAAATTTGAAGATTTTTATAAATTAGAAATTAACAAAGAAACATTAATGAATTTAGAAGGTTTTGGAGAAAAAAGTATTAATAATCTATTAGAAGCTATTGAAAACTCTAAATCTAATTCTTTAGAACGATTAATATTTGCTCTTGGTATACGTTATGTAGGAGCTAAAACAGCTAAAATAATTTCTAAACATTTTAAGAGTATGGAAGCATTTATGAATAGTACATATGAGGAATTAGTTGTTATTGATGATGTAGGGGAAAAAATCGCAGCTAGTATTGTATCTTATTTTGAAAATGAAGATAATAAATTAGAAATAAATAGATTAAAAGAACTTGGTTTAAATATGAATTATTTAGATAATAATAATAGTAATACATTAGAAGGTAAAACTTTTGTATTAACAGGTACTCTTCCTACACTTACAAGAGATGAAGCTAAAGAAATGATTGAAGCAAGTGGTGGTAATGTATCATCTTCAGTTAGTAAAAAAACTGATTATATAGTTTTAGGTGAAAATCCAGGTAGTAAGTATGATAAAGGAAAAGAACTTGGTATAACTATGTTAAATGAAGAAGAATTTAAAAATTTGTTTGAATAATTTATAAAAGATGTTATAATAAACGAAGTTTGGAGGTGTTAGTGTGAAAAAACCAGTCGTTGCGTTAGTTGGAAGACCAAATGTAGGTAAGTCAACAATTTTTAATAGACTAGTAGGAACTAAAATTTCTATTATTGAAGATACCCCTGGAATTACTCGTGATAGAATATATGGGACTGTTAAATTTGAAGATTATAATTTTCACCTAATTGATACAGGTGGTATTGATTTAGGTGATGATTCATTTCAAGATGAAATAAATATGCAAGTAGAACTTGCTATTGATGAAGCAGATATAATTGTATTTGTAGTTGATGGTAAAGATGGTATAACATCAGGAGATAAAGCTGTTAGACAGAGATTATTAAAATGTCAAAAACCAGTAATACTTGTAATTAATAAAGTTGATAGTAAACAATACAAAGAACACTTATATGATTTTTATGAATTTGGTTATGAACAAATGGTTGAAATAAGTGGTGAACAAAATACAGGTATTTATGAACTTTTAAATACAATTACTAAAAATATTCCAGAGTATTCAGAAGAAGAAAATAATGATATTTTAAAATTTTGTATTATTGGAAGACCAAATGTTGGTAAAAGTAGTTTAGTTAATGCCATTCTTAATGAAGAAAGAGCTATTGTTTCTAACGTTGCAGGAACTACTAGAGATTCTATAGATACACCATTTGTATATCATGGAAGAGATATGGTTGTTATTGATACAGCTGGTATGCGTAAAAAAGGTAAAGTATACGAAAGTGTTGAAAAATATAGTATGCTAAGATCAATGAAAGCAATTGATAGATCTAATGTATGTTTACTTGTTATTAATGCCGAAGAAGGTATTATTGA
>JAEETF010000077.1 GCA_016290195.1 Bacilli bacterium
TAGTTAAACCCATGTTTTACAAATATATTTTTAACTATTGAAAGGCCAAGTCCAGTACCTTTTACTTCTCGTTTATGAGTTTTATCAGTTTTATAATATTTTTCCCAAATAATATCTAAATCTTCTTTTTTAATACCTTTACCATTATCAATTATTTCAACACGAATTTTTTTAGTTTTTTCATAAATATTAATAGTAATAATATTTTCATAACCAGTAGCATTATTAATTAAATTATATATTACTTGTTCCATTCTTTTTTTATCGGCTTTAATTATATAATCTTTGTCAATATTAATTATAAAACTTATTTCTTTTTTTTCAACTAAAATATCAAATCTTTTAACAATATTATTTATTAATTCTTTTAAATTAATTGATTCTATTTTTAAATTATCTATATCAGATTGTATTTTAGATAATTCTAAAATATCATTAACTAAAATATTTAAACGATCTGTTTCTTCAATAATAACATTTAAGTTTTGTTCTCTTTTTTCTTTATTTTTATATGTTAAATCACGTACCATTTCCGCATATGCTTTAATCATAGTAAGTGGTGTTTTTAAATCATGACTTACATTTGCCATTAATTCACGACGAAGTGTTTCTGTTTTTGAAAGTTCTTCTTGGGCTTTATTTAATGTTAAAGATAATTCTTTTATTTCTTCAATATCGCTATTAATATCAAAATTTGCTTTTCCTTCTTTTCCAAGTTTAGAAGCTTCTTTATTTATTTTTAAAATAGGATTTGATAATTTTTTAGACATAAAATAACCAATAACAAGTGATACTAAAAGAACAATTACTGTAACAATTATTAATTGTTTAGCAAATATTTTAGTAAGTGCTCCAACTGGTTCTAATGATGTTGTAATATAGGCATATGTATTATTTTCAAGTTTAAGTGCTAAGATAAGAGTTTCATTGTTAAATCTTGGATTTTTAGTTCTAAATATTTTTCTATCTTCAGAACCGTTTTCAAAACCATTTTTAAATCCAATGTTATTAGCATCTTTTATTTCTTCAAAACAACCTCTTCTAAAAGTATTAGATGAATATTTTAAATTATTTTCACTACTTATTTCAATACATACATCTTCTTCAAATGTAATATGATCAAGTATCTCAGAATAGTTTTCTTTATTATAATTATTTTTAACTTTATCAGCAATTTTATTAATATCATTAGTCTTAGACCATTTATAATAATCATCTAAAAATATTACTTGAAAAAGCCATAAAAAAGATAAAATTAATATAGAAAATATTATTAGGTAAATCCATATTTTTGATTTTAATTTTTTATTTTTTGGAAACAAATTTATAACCTATTCCTCTCACAGTAATAATTAAATCACGATATTTACCTAAATTATTTCTAAGCATTTTAACATGAGTATCAATAGTTCTATCATCGCCAAAGAAATCATAACCCCATATTTTATTTAAAAGTATTTCTCTTGAAATAGCTACTCCTTCATTTTGAATAAAATATTTTAGTAAATCAAATTCCTTAGGTGTAAGATTAACCTCTTTATTATTAATAGAAACTGTATGGGCAATAAAATCTACTTTTAAATCATTATATGTAAATATATCTGTTTCTTTATTATATCTTTTTGTTACAGCTTTAATACGAGCTAAAAGTTCTTTAGGACTAAATGGTTTAGTTTGATAATCATCAATACCAAGTTCAAATCCCATTAATTTATCAAATTCTTCACCACGAGCTGATAACATTATAATAGGAATATTCTTAATTTTTTTAATTTCTTTACATGCTGAAAATCCATCCAAAACTGGCATCATAATATCAAGTATTATAACGTCATAATCATTTTTTTGGACTAAATCTATTGCCGCTGAACCATTTTCTGCTTCATCTACTTCATAACCTTCATTAGTACAATATTCACGTATTACTTCGCGAATTAATTGTTCATCATCTGCAACTAAAACTTTCAAAATAATCACCTCATAATCTAATTATAACCTATTTTTGTGTAATTAGTGTGAAAAAAAACATTAAATTTCTTTAATGTTAGTTTTCTTTTGGCATTAATGCCCATGAATTAACTAAATAACGGCCACCTTCATAACCAAATCCTCTTGGATCATTGATAAGTTCACCATTTACAACTAGTGTTGATGATCCTCCACCATCAAGATTAGTAGCATTATAAGCTTTATAACGTAAGAATAAATCAATCATTTCATCCATACCAATACCCATACTACTAGCAGATCTTCCCTCAACAACCAAGAATAAAACAATACCATCTTTACGTTGAGCAATAGCAGTTCTTGGAGCAAGTCCATAACCACCATTACCAGCTGATTCTGCAGGTTTACCATTTACAATTAAAAATGGTCCAAATTCAATTGCATCACGCATACCATGCGCAATCGCATCTGTTGCACTTTCATGAGTAAGCACAAGAACATTATCATTAGTAAAACCAATTAAACCACCTGGCCAGCCAGTTCCTTCTCCAACAGAATATATTTGTCCATCTTTAATAACTACACCAGTTGCTTTAACACCATATTTATTTGCATATGGATAATATAAACCACTACCATTAATTGCTACAACAGCATTGTTTTCTTGTGCAAAATCGACAAGTTGTTGTCCTCCTCTTTCAGGATTTGCAGCAAATATTAAATGAATACGAGATGGATCATAAATAACTGTTAGATATCCATGATATCCATCTTCATCAAGTTCAATAATTTTATAATCATCATTACCTGGATCACGCTTTAATATTTGTTCTTCATAAATTGATTCATAATGACCTTTATCTTCATTATCAAAATTAATATCTTCTGTATTTGTATTATCTTTAATATCTCTTAAATAATTTTTATTTAAAACATCAGCAATCATTTTATCACTATATATAGTTCGAGCTAAATAATGATGACTCATTGTTGACATAGCAGATGTTACTAAAAAGTTTTTAAACCAAGTAAAAGGACCATATGCTAAAAATAAACAACCGATTGCTAATAAATCTAATACAAAAAGTATAATAGAAGATTTATATATTTTCCTTTTTTTCTTTTTCATATTATTTACCTACCTCATATGGTTCTTCCTTAGTACCTTTACCACTTATAACAAATAAATCATTTTCAACATAAATTACTGGTTTTAAATTATAACTTGCAGTTGCGAAATCAGCAAACAATGTATTTTCCTTATCTACAACATAAATTGTCTTGTTTGTAGTTCCATATGGTGTTAACGTATAAATGTTATTATCATTATTCAAATAGAAATCACCTATAGACAATAATCCAACTTTAGCACTTATACTATTTTCATATTTTGAAGCAAAATCATAATTACCATAAGCACCATAACCGCCAATATAAAATGGATGTTCAACTATATAATTATTGAATTGTATTGTCTCAAAGAAATCATTATTTAAATAATATCCAGCGCCACTATATAATGAATAATTATTTTCATTTTCAGAATATACACCATTATATTCAAGTGTTTTATCTAAAGCTATTCCAACACTAGTATCATCGCTATCAATAACTTGCCATGTATATCCACCAAATAATACATATTCTCCAACAAATAAATCACTAATTTTTTCTTTTCCAGAATTATTTATATAATATGGATCTTCTTTTTTACCACTACCAGATGAATAAAGTACATCACTAGCTAAAACTATTGTAGGTCTTACCCCTAATAATTCACTGGTTTCTTCATTTTTTACTTTTCCATTACTGACATATGCATAGTTTTCTCCATCTTTTATCCAGAAAATAGTACCATTATCTAAGTAATTTTTATCACCTAATTTTTCATATTCTTCTTTAGTTAATAAATCAGATATTTTACCATTTTGTTTCATAACGGTCACTGATTTTAAACTTTTTTCAAATACGCCAGAATATTCATCATCAGATTTATTTAACCATTTATTAATATTTGAATTATCAAAATTAACACTTTGATCCCAATTTAAAATAGTTTGATTATCTTCAGTTATCATTTTTATATTATTATTTTTATCAATACTAATAATACGCCAAACTTTTCCTAAATAATACACATAATTATCTTCAGAAAGTGAAGCGTAATAATATCCTTCATTTGCTGTTTGTAGTCCATTATTAGTTCCCTCTATACCTTTTGAATCTATTAATTTCTCATAAAAAGGCACAATTTCATTAGTATATGTTTTATGTTCTAAAATATAGAAATGTATTAAACGATATCCATAAAATATGACAAGTGAACTTAAAAATATAATACTACAAATATTAAATATTGTATGATATTTTGATTTCATTAAACACCAAAATCATTTTGATAACTGATAATACTACTATTTTCTACACCACGAACACTACTTAATTGGTCAATAACTTTTTGATTACGATCATTAAGCTCCATTTCGAACGAAAATTCTACCATTCCTTTACTTACTGTACGTGATTTTACTTTATATTTTAAATTTTTCTTTAATTCATGCTCAATCGCATCAGCAATAGAAGCGTCATATTTCATAATTACTAAATATTTATTACCCATTTTTAATCCCATACTGTAGCAAATAATAAATAATATACCAACAATTAATGAACCAATTAAAGCTGCAATATATAAACCTGCTCCAGACATTATGCCGGCGGTTATTGCCCAAAACATAAATCCTGTATCAACTGGTTCTTTAACTGCTGTTCTAAATCTAACTATTGATAACGCTCCTACCATACCAAGTGACAAACTAATATTAGAACTAATAGTTTGAATAATAAGAGTTGTTACTAGTGATAATAAAAGAATTGAAAGCGAAAATCCTTTAGAATAAATTACCCCAGTAAATGTTTTTTTATAAACAAATAATATATATATACTTATTAAAAATGCGGTTGTTAATGAAATCAATAAACTCCAAACAGAAATATTACCTGAAAACTGTTCAACTACACTTTTTTTAATCATATCAACAAATCCCATAAATTACACTCCTTACTTTATACTTCTACAAGCAGCAAATTTTGAAAAAGCTTGTCTAGCACTTGGGATAGTACTTAGTATTGCTGCTATTGGACTTGGCAAAAATTCATTATATTTAACTTCTAAAATCATTTGATCATCATCAAGTACGCTTTGTGAACCATTATTAAATTCAAATAAATCATAATTATATTTACCTGATCTTATATTATAATCAAATGTTATACGAACATCAGAAACAGGATACGTAAGAGCAAGTCTTTCATAATCAACTATTACTGATGGTCTTAATCCTCTTGATTTTATTTCTAAAGCAAATTTTTTTAATAAATCATCATCAAAATCAAAATATGAAGCATCACCTTTTATTAATTTTTTACAAACTTCTTTTGATATTTTAGTTTGTTCTTTTGATGTCATATTATCTAGTTTTAATTTTTTTTCAAGGCGAATAAAATCGGTATCTTGATTATACATACGTATACGATATTTTTTTCGATATAAAACACCATCCATTTTTTCATAATAGGCATCAGATGAAGGTGTATCAAAATATAAACTACGTATGAAATAACCATTTTTACCATTCTCATCAATAGTCATAATTGATAGTAACCTATCCTTTAATATTCTAGCACAATTATTACTAATTGTAAATTTAATTTCGTGGCGATACTGTCTAGTTTTCATTATTAAAGTACACCTTCATTTCTGTATCAGTTAATCCAAAATAAGCCTTAGTTTGAGAATAAATATAATCCTCACGATTACGAGCAAATATACGCAATTTTTCTATTTCATCTTCCCATTCACTCATTGTTAAACCCCATCTTTTTTGATTACGTTCCATTTCAGGAAGTAATAAATCATGAAGTTCATCTATTTTCTTTAATACTTTTTCTTCTGTCCAAACATTTTTTATCATTTCACTTAGTATTTCAATAAATCTTCTTCTAAATTCATTATTTTGAAATAAGCTTCGCATTATAACTGATCTAACATACATACTACCCATACCATTTGGATCAGTCATAAATGTATAATAATTCACACGATAAAAATACATACCATAATCTAAATCATAAAATATAAAATGCCATCTACCATTATCGATATCTGGATGTGAAAAAGCACGCGTATTAATAATATCATTATTAGTAGTATAAGTCTCAGCCACCCAAAAACGAATCATATTATCTATATTAATTTTTTCTTTAATATATTCATAATTTTCATCAAGAGCCATATTATGAGTACGCATGAACGTTAAAAGGTCTTCAAAATTTTCACCTGTACCAGCAGTAACATCACCATCAATACGTACAATATCTGCTTTTGAGCCATCTACATTGTAATGCGATCCTACAAAATCTTCATCTATTTTTTCATCTAAATAATATATACCCCAGTAGACACCATTTATATATAAAATGATTGGTTTCATTGCTTGAACATCAACATCAGTATCTTCCATAATAGATGTCATAAGTGGATCTCTAATCATAGAAACTGAATAATCTTGGGATCCAGAACGTAATACAAGACTATTATAAACACTATTATCACGATTTTCAAAAACTTGATAATGAAGTTCACTAGGTCCATATTGTTTCTTAAATCTTAAAGAAAAACTTTGTTTTGCAAGACCACGAGTTGATCCTCCAAACATTTTAATGCCACAATCAATTGAAAAACCATTTTTATCATCAAAATAAGCTACAGAAGCTTTTTCTTCTAAACGCGTATTCCAACTGTCATAAACAATACTATTATAATCATCTTTATCAATAGCAAGTGATAAAACTGGTAATGTATGATTTTCATTAATAATATAAGATTTAGTAATAATATTACTATTTATTTTCCCATCTTCTACATTAATAGCACGTACAACTGTAGTTTCATCTAAAGTAATTGGTCCATCATATTCATTTGAATAAATAGTTGGTTCATTTCCATTAAGAGTATAATAAATTGTACCAGGGGCATTAATTTCAAGCTTAATGCTTTCTACATCATTATAAATACCCTCTTTTACAGAAAATTCTGGAGAGTACGCTACTTCATACTTTCCAGAATTATTTTCTTCTAAAGGACTTGGAACACTCATATATTTAAATCCATAGTCACTTCTTCCATAACTATATCCTTTTGGAACATCAGAAATAAATATACTATCAATTACCTTTTTATCCTTAACAAGATATAATGACTCAACACTAGATAATTTAAAATTAGTATGATAATAAGAATTATTACTTAAATTATCATCACCAGATGCCATAAATACATATAATTCACCTTTTTTAAGGGTAACATCTGGCAATTTATACATATGCATTTCATTTAAAGAAGTTGTGAAATAATAATCACTTAATTTAATATCATCATTACTATTATTTTTAATTTCAATCCAATCATAATATCTTCCACCATTTTGAGCAAGATATTCATAATTAGAATTCATTACTTCATTAATAATTAAACTATCCTTAGGAGTTTGGTATTTTTTACTAAATTTTTCTGCTCCTTCAGGTGTATTTTCATATCCACCACTTAAAACCCCAGTTTCTTTATAATCACCATCAACATATGAAAGTGCTACTCCATTTGGAATATTTTCATATTCATACTTATTTACAATAAATCCATCTTTACTTAATATTACAACTCCAGATTTAGAATTTAGTTTAAAACTAGTATGAAGAATATCTTCTTTAATATTTCTACCAGAAGTATAAATCATTATTACTTCATTTTTTTCAAGAGTTATTTTTGGAAGTGTCCATTCAAATGGTTCATTATAATCATTTGATAAACTATAGCCATCTAAACTTATACTATGGTCAGTAGTATTTTTAAGTTCAATATAACCACTAAATTCATTATAATCATCAACAAATTGTCCACCATTACGAACTAATATTTCATTAATTACAACATCTTTATTTTCTTTTTCAATATTGCCAATATATTTTTCATATCCTTCAGCAGTATTAACAAATCCAGGTGTAATATTCTTAACAATTTTAAATTCACCTTCTAAGTTTCTAGCTATAGAAGTATTTTTATTAGTTTTAACAACATCAACAGCATCAATTACTTTACCATTTATATTTTTTAAAACTAATTTTTCGCCACCATCTTTACTTAATGAAAAATTTGCATATAATCCATCTTTCTTTTCACCAGTTAAGAACACTACCAAGTATCCACCAGCTTCTATTTGAACATCACCAAAAAACCATTTATTTTTATTTTCATCATCAGATAAACTATAACCATTTAAATTAACTGCACTAGAATTACCATTATATAATTCTACCCAATCATATATTTTACCTTCACTATCAGCATAACCACCTGAATTATTGTTACAAACTTCATTTATTACTAATTTAGTAATAGAAGGTTTGCCACTTTCTTCAAGTTCTGATTCTTCTTTAGTAGAGTTAGTTTTTTTATCAAAAAGAATAGTTATTAATATTAAAATAACTAGTGCAACAAGCATTAAAAATATATATTTAAAGTTTTTTCTAAATTTTTTCTTATCAATACTAAACATATATATCAACCTAACTCTCCTACCTTATAATTTTATCATATTTTTGATATCTAGTATAGAGTTTTTATAAAAAGAATGTAAAAAAAACAGTAAGTTAACACTTACTATTTCCATAAATTTTTTGGATACTCTTTATTATCAATTAACTTATTAATTGCAGTAACAATCATTGGTCTATCTTCTTTATATGTAACACCATACCACTTTGATGTTGTTGTTAAAACTTCAACATTAAGTTCTTTCTTTTTAATTAATTCAAATAAAGTATCTGGTATTACTCTTTCACATTTTGATAAATCATTTTTATTTTTTTCCAAATAATTTTTCATATCTTCTTCTAAAAATGAGAAAATTTTTGGAGTAAATGCAAGCATATTCATTGAAGCAGGAGTATTATTATCAATAAAGAATTCATTACTACCATCAAGTGGAGATGCTTTTACTTTATCACCAACACTTTCACAATTACTTTCAATTAATTTAGTTAAAAAACCATTTTCAGAAAAACATACTCCTCTTTTAACTGCACCATTTTCTGTTAAAGTATTAGCAATTTCATATCCTACTAATGCACAATCTTTATCTTTTGCTCTTTTTAAGAAATTAGCAATAACTTCATAAGCATCTCTTCCATAAAAATCATCAGCATTAATAACAGCAAAATTGCTATCTACAACATCTTTACAACATAAAATTGCTTGAGTAGTACCAAGAGGTTTTACTCTATCTTCAGGTATTTTATAATCATATGTAAATTTTTTCATATCTTGAAATACATATTCAACTTCTATTTGTTTTGAAACTCTTTTACCAATTGTTTCTTTAAAAATCTCATAATTTTCTTCTTTAA
>JAEETF010000078.1 GCA_016290195.1 Bacilli bacterium
GAAATAGATAAAATCAAGTATTATACCAATTCTAAGTAAATGTACTCTATATTTTGATTTACATATATTTCTTAGTAAAAAAATGACCATAAAAACTACAAACATAGCAACTATTTTATATATTGCAAGTGGAATTATATTACTATTCGATAGTTTTAAAAAATATAGTACTAGAAAACTATCAACAAAACTTTCTAGAATACTTTTAAATAGTTTCAATCCAAATAATACTTTATAATTATCTATTTTCACTTAAATCACCTGTTTTCCATATAAAGTAACCATATAGTAATCTTTTTAATTATTTAAATAATCCTCTAGAAAATCTATTACACCTAATTCTTCGTTACTTTTGCTTGTTACATAATTTGCTTTTTCTTTCACTTTAACTAAAGCATTAGCCATTGCAACACCAATTCCACATTTTTCTATCATTTCTACATCATTTAAACCATCACCAAAAGCCATTATTTCATCATTTGATATATTTAAATAATTTGCAAGTTCATTAATAGAATTATATTTACTTACTCCTTTTGGTAATATTTCAATTGTCTTACTATTTTCAAAAGAATCTTGCATAATAAAAAATTCAAAATCCTTATAGTTAGCAGTTAAATAATTATACATTTCAATTGTACAATCATTATTCTTGAAAGCCATTGCTATATGATTTATTTCACCAATATTATCTAACAAATTATTTTTATCTTTGTAAGTTTTAACACCAGCACTATCTTCTTCTAAAAATAATGAATAAGTATAATACTTCCCATTACTACAAATATCAATATATCTAAAATTATCATTATATAAATCAAGTATATGAGAGGCAATATTTTTTGAAATTGTTTTTTTATAAATTATTTCATTTTTATCTAAATCATATATATTAGCTCCAGTATCAGAAATAATATAATTAGCGCAACCACAATTATTCAATTTATTATAAGCTGATGAAATGGTTCTACCGGTTGCAATTACATTTATATAACCTTTGTTTTTTAGTTTATTTAAATAGTCTATATTTTCAGATCGCATATTTCTATCATTATCAAGTAATGTCCCATCTAAATCAAAAACTAACATTTGCATAAGTTCACCTCATTATTTATTGAATATCATTTATTTAATGTTCTTAACAAATATTACATTCGTACATTTACAAGGCTTACAACCACATTCTTTACACCAATCATTTGGAAATCTATATCCCCAATATTCTTTAATTCTAATAACCTCTTTAAAGTTATATTTTTTCATTATATTTTCAATATTCATTTTATTATTTACTAATACGCCTTCACAAACAATATTTGATAATTCATGTGATTTTGAATAATCAATAAAATAATCCATAAACATTGAACCAATATGAATATGTTGGTATTCTGGTTTAATTACAATTACTTGAATATAGAAAGCATCTCCAACTATCTTACCATAGCCAACACCTGCGATATCTTTGTTTATTTTAGCTAATTTAATGCATGTATGCTTAGTTATTTCATCACGAATATCTCCTGTACACCATCTTCCCCATTGTTGTTCTTCAATCTCATTTATTATATCAGCATATTTTTCTTCATAATCTATTAAGATTGCTTTAATTCCCATGAATACCATCTCCATTAATAAATATATCATAAATAATAAGAAAACTCCATCTTTACGATGAAGCTTCATACATTTTAAGTCATTATTATTTATTAATCACACTGCCAAGAAACAAATATGTAAATACAATAATTTTTATAAAATCTTTTCATAATTATTTAATTTTTTCATAATCTATATCTGTTACATCATATTTTTGTTTTTTAGATATAAATCCTAGTATTTTTTGAGAACCCCAACCAATTACTGCAAGTATGAAGAAATATACAAATCCAAATAATGAAAATTCTGGTGCTGATCCTTGGAATAAGCTTAATATAGATGCTCCAGCACTCATTGAAGTAACTATTGTTAAACTATCTACTGATTTACTTGTAACATCAGATTTAATTCCATTAAATTGTTTTTGAGCAGCAGTTACATAATTTTGTGTCATACTCCATAAATACTGAATATATGAAAGTGTATCACGTAGTGTTTCATATCTATATCCAGATATTTCAAGAAATTCCACAAGTTCTTCATCACTTTTAGCAATTCTCTCTCTTGTTGGAATATATGTTCCCATTTGTTTAATTCTTCCATCAATTAAGTTAATTGTTTTAGCATACCCTTCAAGTTTTGTAGTAAACTTAACAATATCTGCTCCCTTAACTCTAGCATGTTCCTTAACTTCATCGATCTTTTCCCAAATAATTCTATGAATATTTAAATATCTATGAAGTTGTCCTTTAAATTCACGAATAAATACTTGTTCTTCAATATATCTTTCAATTTTATCAGTTGATTGTGCTTTATTGTTAATAAAATAGTATTTATCACCACGAATGACATTATATTTATCATTTTGAAATTCAAAGTATTTTTGTTTTTCTGTTTTAACAAGTAATTCTTGCATTTCTTCATTACTAGCCTTATCACATACAATAAAATATGGATATACATTTTCAATGTTAGCAAGCTCTTTTGGAACTGGTGCTCCTAAACTAAATAAATAATTAAAAGCAGTAGATAATTTAGTTTCATAATACTCTTGTACTTTTTCTATATCCGAAAATAATGTATCACTACTAACATTTTTATTATTTAAAATAATAAGTCCATCTTCAAATATTTTAACATTAATACCCATTCCAGTTGTAAAATAAATATATTCCTCACCTGCAACACCATATTCAATATTTCCAATATTTAAGTCTTTACGATATTCAGCAAGCTTTTTTTCATCTAACTTAAGTGCACTTTTACATTCTCTTAAAAAATCATAAATTTCGGATAGTTGTAACATAGTTCTTTGAAACCATCCACCAATATAAATATTACTAATTTTCATAACAATCCTCTTCTCTAATCAACATCTTTTGTAAAAAATTTAGCATCCATCACATCAAAACCATATTTATGATATAGTCCGTGAGCAGCTTGTCTAAAATTCTTAGACCATAATTCAACACATTTACAATTGTTTTCTTTTGCTATCTTAAAACAATAATCAAGTAATTTTGTTCCAATATGTTCACGACGATATTCTGGTTTAACACAAACATGATTTAATATAGCGTATGTATTCATGTCTTCATAAATAGTTGGAATAACATTTATTTTTGCATGAGCAACTATTTTATTATCAACTATACCAACTACATATATTTGATTCTTATCAAATATATTTTGCATATAAACTTTATTAGCATATTCTAAACTAGTTTTTTCATCAAAACATTCATTACATAATACAATAATTCCTTCAATATCATCTAGATTTGCTACTCTAAATTCAGCATTCATCTCAAAACCTCCTTATTTTACTCTATAAATATCATATCATAAAAAGATAAATAACAAAATATATTTGTCGAAATTTGTCAATTTAAACAAAAAAAGTAGCAAATAATTGCTACCAATATTTATTTCATCTTAACTATTTTTTTATCATTATTTTTTAATTCAGTTTGTTGTCTAAATTCATCTTCAAATGCCTTAAGAAGTACTTTGGAAGCTTCATCAAACATTTCATCATGTTTAGATAAATAATAATCGTCATTTGGAACTTCTTTTCTATCTCTATCTATCCAAGCTTGAACAACATCACACGACATTAACAAATCAAAATACTCTTCAAATAACTTTCTGGCTTCTTTTTCTGTTTTAGCACTTCTAATTAATTTAATAATTTTATCTATAGGATCTAATTGTTCATTTTGTTTTGTAATAGATATTATATCATCAAAATCTACATCTATATTATTTTCAATTTCGTTTTTTGATAATATATCATCAAAATCTACATCTATATTTTTTTCAATTTCGTTTTTTGATAATTCAATATTATATTCTTTCATATTAAAACCTCCTACATTTATTTTACCATAATATTTATTTTTTTAATACATATGATTGTCCGTTATATTTATTTAGGTTGCTTAATTCTTTTTCATCAATATAAATTACTTTACCCCCTAATGGTTTAATTTTAATATTACCAAAAACTATCCATATGGCATCAAGTGGTGTACTTGGCATTATTGCATCACCATCTGTAAAAATTATTTTATTTTCTACTCTTCTACTAAAAGCATTAACAGCAGCATTAAAATTAGTACCTCCACCACCATAGAAATTTAAATTATCAATATCAGATACGTTTTTTATTTCTGTAAATCCATAAAACATAGTATCAAAACAACCAATTTTTACTTTAGAAGCTTGCAAAATATTCTTACATTCTCTTAAAAAATTTTTAAGAAGTATCTCATCTATTGATCCACTAGTATCTAAAACAATCTCTGTTTCAGGTTTTGGTAAATCTTCTAAATATGATGTAACAACTCCATCTTCTATTCCAGCATTTTGATATGACCAATCAACATCATATTTTATTGTTTCTTTTAGAATTCTTCGCCAATCAATAAGTGGTTTTGAAATGCCAATATTTTCAATATTTCTTATTTCGCCATTTGTATCATTACCAGCACCATGTGACTGACTAGCAATTATTTTTCTTAATTCTTCAAGTTGTTTTTTTCTTTCTATTTTGTTTTGTTTAAAAGACTTTTTTTCACCTAATTCAGTTAATTTTTTTATTTCTTCTTTTAATTTTTGTTCTTTTTTATCTTGCTTTCTTTGACTATCTTTATCGTTTGAATTCTTATTATTTTCTTTATCAAATTCTTTATTTAATAAATCTTTCTTTTTATCAGCTGTATTTGTATGTGTTGAACTAGAACTTGAGTTTTCTTCTTGTTTTTTATCGTCTATAGCTTTATCCCACATACTATGAGTATCATGTCCCATATCATCACTTTCTTCAGAACCATTTCCTGATGATGATTTAGAATTATCTTCTTTATTACTTTTATTAGAATCTTGAGATGAATTTTGGTTTGAAGAATTATTTTTTTCTTGATTATCAGAATTATCACTACTTGAACTAGATGAGCTATTACTATTACTCTGCATCTCTTGACTACCATTTTGTTCATTATTTAAATTATTTTGCTTTTGTTCTTCTAAAAGTTTTCTATACATTTCTTCAGCATCATAATTAATGGCTTCTGGAATATCAACTACACCTTCAACAAGAGGTAATCCATCCTGTTTTAAGAATGCATTTATAACTGAATCAGTTGCAATATTCCATAATCTATTATCTTTATCTTTACGTCTATTTATATGATTAAAAGCTATATGACAAACTTCATGAGCTAAAATAAATATTTTTTGTTCATCACTAATAGATTCCAAAAAGATAGGATTATAATAAATATTTTTTCCATCTGTACCAGCTGTTTTCACTGATACTTCAGGTATAAAACTTGAATTAGCAATCACACTACCAAATAAAGGGTATTTAACAAGTAATCTAGATTTAATCATTTCTATATCCATAAAACACCTCAAATTTGTGCAAGAAGACTATATACTTCTTCATTTATTTTATTTTTACTTAATTCTGTACAAGTAACAATTATAATAGATTTTTTAGGTAAATCAAATGTACTAACCTTTTTATATTTTAATATTTCAATAAATTTTGTTTGTTCTTCTATACTAATATCATTAATATTTTCAATTATTAAAACAGATGTCTTTTCCTTACTTTTTTCTATTAATTCTTTATACCAAGTAGGAGGCGTAAAATTAATGCTTTCATAGTGACCATTAAGCTCTGATTTATCAATATTTGCTTTAATTATAACTGAATTTTCAAATATACTAAGTGGTACATCAGATACAAGTAATGGTGAAACACCACTTTTTATATATGTTTTAAGAAGTTCTAATCTATCATTACTCATTTACGCATCACCTTTTCAGTTATTTGAAGACTTGCAATTTTTTCTAATCTTGCCTCATCCCCATGTGCCCACATTGATTCAAAGGCTGCTCTTGCTTCTTCTCCTACTTGTCTCATAAATTCTCTTACTATTTCAAAATGCTCTTCATCTACTGATGATAATCCTACTGCTGTTGCAAATTTTTGTGATATATTCATTTCAAAATCTTCTTCTGTATAATTATAATTTATTACATCTTCTACAGTTATTACTTGTTCTTTAGTAAATTCTACAAAATCTCTTGTTAATTCTTCACCTATTAATGCTCTTAACATTTCTGGATTTCTAGTTTTGTAAAGAACTTTAGATGCCATTTCCCATTTTCTTGGATCAGCATTTGGTTTTTCTCCAGTATATGGTGTTCTAAGTACATCACTTCCACAATATGATTTATATGCTACATAAGCATAAATTGATGGATGTATTACCATTTCAGTTACTTCATCTTCATAATCAAGTCTTTCATAACTTTCTTTAGGAGTTGATGCCCATTTAAGCCAACTATCTACTGTTGTATTTATATATACATGAGCAAATCTATTAAATAATGGTTCTGCCATTTGATTTGCTGCTAGTGAATCATTTAAATCATTACCTGCAGCAACTATTCTTGCATTTTTTGGTAATTTCCACTTACCATTTACTTCTCCATCTAAAATAATATTAAA
>JAEETF010000079.1 GCA_016290195.1 Bacilli bacterium
GGTTTTACTATAACGGAGGTGATAATTATGAGTAAAAAAGACTTATTAATCTTTTCACTTCTTATAATCATAATATTACTTATTCTTAAGTAATAAAAAAACCTAACTTTGGTAAGTTAGGTGCATCCTAATAGGTAACACTTAACTTGCGCTTTAAGTGTTCCTAATTTTATTTTATACTTTGTAAACTACCATGTCAACCCCTCTTGACTAAAAAAGTTGGGTAGTATATTATATGTATTATAGGAGGAAATTATGAAAGAAAAAAGAGGATTTACACTAATAGAATTATTAGCAGTAATAGTAATATTAGCAATCATCGCATTAATTGCAACACCAATAGTACTTAGCTTAATAAGTAGAGCAAGAAAAGGAGCAGCAGAAGATAGTGGTTATGGATTAAGAAAGGCTGCACAATTATACTATACAAGCTCCCTTTTGAATGCTACATCATTTGAAGAAATAACATTTAAATGTAATGGAACTTCTTGTAAAGAAAAAGATGCTACAACTGGTGAACAAAAAACAGGTGATGATGCTAAAGTTTTGTCAATTGATGGAACTATACCAGATAATGGAGATATTACGATTAAATCAACTGGTGAAATCGAAGTAAGAAGTATTAAAATAGGTGGATTTGATTGTGTAATACCAGCACAAGGAAAAGTAATATGTGGAGACGATGAAGATGAGGTAGTAGAAGAAGAACCAAATACTGGTATATCAGGTTCAGAAGCAGCTGGAACAACACCAAGTGGTAATGAACAAGGTGGAACAACACCAAGTGGTAATGAACAAGGTGGAACAACACCAAGCGGTAATGAACAAGGTGGAACAACACCAACAATAGCAACATGTCCAGGATGTCAGTTTATTTTTACTACATCAACATATGCTATAGAAGGAAGTCCTTCAGCTAGTGAATATAGTAGTGATATACCAGCAGGAACAACAAATGATTATACAACACTAATAGGAGAAGGAGGACATCCATACTTCTTAGGAATAATACCAAGTCAAACAAATCCAAATAAAATAGGAAGAGCATTTTCCTGTGGTATAGAAAATGGAACAGCATTTTGTGTAGAAGGATATGATACTAGTAAATTTGACTCTAATGTATCAACGTTAAATGCAACTATTCCAGACTGTGACGCAAGCTCAGAATTTGATGAAACAGGATGTAGTGATGAGTCTGATTTTGGTGCCCATATCTTTAGTTTTGGTGTTGTGGATGTGTATGATGACTTTGGCTTTTGCTATGTAGATACTGAAGGCTACTTTGATTGCACTGTTAGTTAATAACGATGTTTTCAAAATACACCTTTGAATCTTAAATTTTCAAATTTAATTAGAAGCTTTTTATGCTTCTTTTTTTGTTATAAAAAAGATGGAAATTTACACTTTTTTTGCACTTTTTCTATTTACAAAAGTATTAAAAAAAAGTATAATAGTGTTGTTAAGTGGAATAAAGTGGGTCAAAGTGGGGTGATAAAATGTTCATGGGTGAATATCGTCATACTATTGATGAAAAAGGAAGATTAACAATTCCTTCAAAAGTAAGAAGTTTGCTTGGTGAAGATTTTATTGTAACACGTGGTCTTGATAATTGTTTATTCATTTATCCTAAAGATGAATGGGTACAAATTATTGAAAAATATAAAAGTTTACCAAATACTAAAGATGCTAGAAATTTTATGCGTTTCTTTTTATCTGGAGCGACATCATTAGAATTTGATAAAGCAGGTAGAATTAATTTACCATCACCACTTATTGAATTTGCGGCATTAAAAAAAGATTGTGTTATTATTGGAGTCAATGAAAGACTTGAAGTATGGAGTCAAGAAAGATGGCAACAATTTATTAATGATAATGAATCTAGTTTTAGTGATATAGCTGATAATTTATTTTCAAAAGAATTAAATTTCTAGGAGGGTTTTATGCATATTAGTGTTTTACTTACTGAGACAATTGAAAACCTTAATTTAAAAAAAGATAGTATTGTTGTTGATTGTACACTTGGTTATGGTGGACATAGTAGTGAAATATTAAAAAGAATACCTAATGGAAAATTATATTCATTTGATCAAGATGAAGAAGCAATAGCTAGTAGTCAAAAAAGATTATCAGAAATTAGTAATAATTATGAAATCATATATAGTAATTTTGCTAATATAAAAAAAGAATTAGAAAAAAGAAATGTATTTAAAGTTGATGCGATTGTATATGATCTTGGGGTTTCAAGTCCTCAACTTGATGAAGAAGAAAGAGGATTTAGCTTTCATAAAGATGCAAAACTTGATATGCGTATGGATAAAAGTCAATCATTATCTGCTTATGAAGTTGTTAATGATTATCCATATGAAGAACTTGTTAAAATCTTTTATGAATATGGTGAAGAAAAATATGCAAGTAGTATTGCTAAAAAAATAGTAAAATATCGAGAAGATAAAAAAATAGAAACAACATTAGAACTTGTTGATTTAATAAAAGAATCAGTACCATTTAAATATCGTAATGAAAAACATCCAGCAAGAAAAGTATTTCAGGCAATTCGTATTGAAGTAAATAATGAATTGAATGTATTTGAAAAATCACTTGAGGATGCTTTAGATATGTTAAATGTAGGTGGAAGAATAGGTGTTATTACTTTTCATTCATTGGAAGATAAAATATGTAAACGTATATTTAAAGAAGTATCAGAACTTCCAAATGAACTAAAGAAAATGCCTATAGTTCCAGATTCTTTAAAACCTAAATATAAAGTGATTACAAATATTATTCCTAGTGAGGAAGAAATATTGAATAATAAAAGAAGTAGAAGCGCAAAATTAAGAGTAATAGAAAGATTAAAATAGAAGGTGTAATTATGACAAAGACTAAAAAAAGAAAAGCAAGTAAGGGAGAAAAATTATTATATTTATTAGGACCATTATGTATTGTTGCAGCAATTGTTGTACAGATTTTTTGTGGTGCAAGTATTGGTCACTTAAATCTTTCTGTTGAAAAAATAAAATATGAAATTGATGAACAAGAAAAGAAAAAAGAAAGCTTAACTATGAAAGTAAATGAATTAACTTCATTTGATAATGTTAAGAATGTTGTCAAAGATATGGGATTGGCGTATAATAATAGTAATATAATTGTAATTGGTAAATAATATTAGGAGCGTTTTTTATGAAAGACAAGAAAAATAAAAAGTCAGTTTGGAAATTCCCAAGAAAAATTTTTCTTGTTTTTTTCTTGCCTATAATGGTTTTATTGTTTGGTCAATTATGTTATTTATCATTATCTAAAAAAGTATATGGTATTGATATGGATGAATTTGCTGCTAGTCGAAATACAACAAGTGGTATTTTAAAAGCAAATAGAGGAAATATTTATGATTATAATGGGGGAATACTTGCTCAAAATGTATCGTCTTATACAGTAATAGCTTATTTAGATGAATCAAGAACAACTGATCCAGATAATCCAATGCATGTTGTAGATTTAAAAAAGACAGCTAAAGCCATAGCTGAAGTTTTAGATAAAGATGAAAATGAATTATATTCAAAATTAGAAGAATATAAAGATTATTATCAAGTAGAACTTGTACATAATATAAGTGAAATTCAAAAAGAAGCAATAGAAAATCTTAATTTAGATGGTATTGATTTTGTTGAAAGACAAAAAAGATATTATCCTAATGGTAATTTTGCTTCATATGTTATTGGGTATGCAAAAAGTTATGAAAGACAAGATAATGATAAAACAGTTTATGAAATTGAAGGAGAACTTGGAATAGAAGCCAAGTATGATGATTTATTAAAAGGTAAAGATGGTTATTTAAGTTATCAAAGAGATCGTAATGGTTATAAAATACCAGATACTAAAGAAATAAGGATTGAACCAACTGATGGTGTTGATATTTATTTAACTCTTGATTCAAACATCCAAAGATTTATTGAAACTGCTGTCAAAACAACTAGTAGTCAATATGAACCAGAATGGATGATGCTTACAGTTATGAATGCTAAAACAGGAGATATTTTAGGTACATCATCATATCCATCATTTGATCCTAATATTCTAGATATTGAAAGTTATGAAAGCCCACTTGTTTCATATGTATATGAACCAGGTTCTACTATGAAAACATATACATATATGTGTGCAATTGAAAAAGGTACTTATGATGGTTCAGCCACTTATGAATCAGGACGAATTGATATTGAAGGAACACCAATTTATGACTGGAATAATGTTGGTTGGGGAACTGTAACATTTGATAAAGGTTATGAATATTCTAGTAATGTTGCAATTGCTAATATTTTAGATAGATTTATTAATCGTGATGATTTAAAGAATTGTTTAGATTCATATGGATTTGGTTCACTTACAAATATTGAACTGTCTATGGAAATGCTTGGTGATATAAGTTTTAAATATCCAATTGAAGTAGCTGCTGCTGGATTTGGTCAAGGTATTACAACAACTGCTATTCAACATTTAAGAGCATTAACAATGATTACTAATGATGGTCGTATGTTGTCTCCACATATTGTTGATAAAATAATTGATCCAAATACTAATAAAATAATTTATGAAAGTAAGAGAGAACAAAGTGAACAAATTGTAAGCGTATCGACTGTTAATAAAATAAAAGAACTTATGTATAATACTGTAAATGGTAATGATGATGGTACAACAGGAACAGCCTATAAAACTGATTCTATAACTGTTATGGGTAAAACTGGAACAGCTCAAATTTATGATAATGAAACAGGTGCTTATTTAAAAGATTCTAATGGATATATTTATTCATTCTCTGGTATTTTTCCAGCAGAAGATCCTGAATATATTATTTATGCAGCTATTAAAAAGCCAAATATAGGAAGAAGTTCTATACTTGCTGATGCTGTTAAAAATGTTATTGATAGTATTGTTAAATACAAAAATATTAGACATGAAAATAATACGGATTCTAAAAAAATAATTCTTGAAAACTATCAAAATCAAGAAGTAAAAGATGTAGAAAGTATTTTGAAGACTAAAGGTTTAAATGTAGTAGTAATAGGTGATGGAAAAATAGTAACAAGTCAGTATCCACAAAAAGATGAAACTCTTTTAGCTGGTGATGAAGTATTCCTTATTACTAATGGTAATATGAATGTTATGCCGGATATTACAGGTTGGTCTAAAAAGAGTGTAGTATTCCTTTGTAATCATTTAGATGTAGCATGTAAGTTAAATGGTTATGGATATGTTACAAAACAAAGTATTAAAAAAGATACTAAACTTGAAAATAATATGACACTTGAAGTAACATTTGAAGATAAAAAAGTTTTACTAAATAAAGAGGAAAATGAAAATGTAAAAGAAAAAGAATAAGGATATGAAGTGACTTAATATGATCACTTTCTAAAGTCTTTATTCTTTTTTTTGAAATTATTTTTGGTATCTAGATATATTTAATATAATACCCATAGATATCATTGTAATTAGTAAGCTAGAACCACCATATGATAGAAATGGAAGTGTAACTCCTGTTACAGGAATTAATCCAACAACTACCATTAGATTTAGTATAGTTTGAAATGATAATTGAAACATAATACCAAAAGCTAAGTATTTACTAAATAATTCTTTAGAATTAATAGCTATTTTAAAACCTCTAATAATGATTATTAAAAATAGAGTACTAATTATTATTATTCCTAAAAAACCGAATTCTTCACTTATAATTGAAAAAATAAAATCAGTTTGAGGTTCTGGAAGATAAAAATGTTTTTGTCTGGAATTACCAAAACCAAATCCAAATAATCCACCTGGTCCAATTGCATATAAAGATTGAATTATTTGAAAACCACTTCCTAAAGGATCTTTCCAAGGATCTAGAAAAGATAAGATACGTGCTAATCGGTAGGGAGCCATAATTATTAAACTTGTTATTCCAATAAGACCCATAAAACCTATTTTTACAAAGAATGATAATTTAGTACCACCTATAAATAATAAGCCAATAATACTCATAACAATAATAGTACCAGTACCAAAATCAGGTTGTAACATAATTAGTCCAAAAATAAGCATAGTAATTATTAAAATAGGAAGTGCTCCTTTTTTTATACTTTTCATATCACGTTCATTATTTTCTAAATATTTTGCTGTAAAAATAATTAAAGCAAGTTTAGTAAATTCACTTGGTTGAATACCAAAAGAACCAATTCCAAACCAACTTCTACTACCATTTCTAATTGAACCAATACCGGGAATTAATACTAATATTAAAAGAATAATACATCCTAATAATAATTTATTAGAGTTTTTATAATAAAAATGATAATTTATTTTACTGATGTAGCACATTAAAAATAAACCAATTAGAAAAAAGAAACTTTGATTTTTAGTAAATTTAAATGGGTCATTAAATTTATATTCTGCCCATATATATGATGCAGATGTAATCATAATAATTCCAAATAAACAAATTATTATGATTGTTAAAAAAAGAACTATATCAAATTTTTTATTTTTCATACAATCACCCCAAATATAAGAGCAATTCCACTAAAAATAAAACCAATAATCCAAAATAGAGAAATAATATCTTTTTCTTTCCAATTCCATTTTTCAAAACTATGATGAATAGGAGTCATTGGAAAAATTCTTTTTTTAGTTAATTTATAATAAAATCTTTGAATAAGACAGCTTATTGTTTCTATTACAAATACTCCTCCAGAAATAATTAAAAGTATTTCATGCCTAGTTAAAATAGCAATCGCACCTAAAGTACTACCAAGTGCCAGTGAACCAGTATCTCCCATAAATACTTTAGCTGGATGGGAATTAAATACTAAAAATCCTAATAAAGAACCAGCTAGAAGAAAGCAAAAAATACTAATTTCGTAATAACCATCAAGCCATCCTGTATTTAATGCAATAATTCCAAATGTTATAAAACATAAAAAAGATAAGCCACCAGCAAGTCCATCTAAGCCATCTGTTAAATTAACAGCATTAGAACTTGCAACTAAAATAAATAGAATAAATAATCCATAAAACCAACCAATATGTAATTTTAAATTAAGTGTATGAATCCATAAAAGAGGTTCATTACCAGCTTTCATAAATAAATAGAAAAATATAATAGCAATTATAATCTGTAAAATTAATTTTTGTTTTTCAGAAAGACCTTTATTATTATGTTTAATAATAATTAAAAAATCATCTATAAAACCAATGGATGCATATCCTATGAATGTTAATATTATAATAAAAAAATGATATGAAATATTAATTTTATTTAATATTAAGAGAATTAATATTAATAAAAGAGTAGGTAGTATAAAAATGAATCCTCCCATAGTTGGTGTTACTTTTTTATCTTTATGACGTACTTCAAGATAAATACTTAAACTTTGATTAAATTTTAATTTTTTTAATATCGGTATAATAATTAATCCACATATACATGAAAAAATAAAACTTGTTAGAATGCAAATAGTTACTAATATTAGTTTATTCATAGATACCTCCTAATCAGTAAGTAGTAATCTAACTTTTTCACCTTCATAAATTCTTTCACCAGCACTTGGAGATTGATATGTTATTATATTTCCAGTCCCAGAAAATTCTACTTTAAAGTTTTTAAGTAATTTAATTGCTTCTTTAGAATTTAAGCCTATAACATTTGGTATTTCATAATATTTTTTATCTAAATAATTATATTTTTTTTCACTAGCACCATCTCTTTTTTCAATACCTAAAATACTAATTGCATCCAGTAAAACATTTCTAGCGATTGGTGCAGCAATAGTACCACCATACTGTGTTACACCTTTAGCATTATCAACAGCAATATATAAAACTATTTGTGGATCATCAGCTGGTAAAAATCCCATAAAAGAAACAATATAATTTCCAACCATATAATGACCATCAGAAACTTTTTGAGCAGTACCAGTTTTACCACCAACACGGTAACCATCAATAAATGCTGGACGACCTGTACCATTTGTTACTACACTTTCAAGAGCATATCTTACTTTTTCACTTGTTTCTTCACTAATAACTTTACGAACAATTTGTTTTTCTTTTTGCATAATTACGCTATTAGTTTCCGGCTCATTTAGACTTTTAACAATATATGGTTTATATAGTATTCCACCATTAATAGCGGCACTAACAGCAGTTATTTGTTGAATAGGGGTAACACTAACTCCTTGCCCAAATGCAGTGGTTGCTAGTTCTAAATCACCGATTTTGTTAATATCAAACATAATACCACTTGCTTCACCATTTAAATCAATACCAGTTTTTGATCCAAAACCAAAGTTTTTAATATATTCAAAAAGAGTTTCTTTACCAAGCTTAAGGCCTAAGTTTACAAAACCTGGATTACAAGAATTTTCAACAACTTGTAAATATGTTTGAAGACCATGTCCACCATGTTTCCAACAATGTAAAGTGGCTCCTTCAACAGTAATACCACCAGTATCAGTAAATGTATCATTATCAAGATCTACTATTTTTTCTTCAAGAGCAGCTGAAAGAGTTATTATTTTAAAAGTAGAACCTGGTTCATAAGTTGCCCAAATAGGTAAATTACGATTGATTTCTTCAGTACTATAATCTTGATAATTACTTGGCGAAAAATTAGGACGAGAGGCGATAGCTAATATTTCACCACTATTAGGATTCATAGCAATTCCAAGAGCTCTATCAGGTTTATATTTTATAACAGCATTATCAAGTTCACGTTCTAAAGATTTTTGAAGTTCACTATTAATAGTTAAAGTTATGTTGACACCATTTTGTGGTTGTTCATAAACTTCAGATAAATCAAGTCTAGTACCTTTAGCATCACTAAAATATTTAATAGCCCCATAACTACCAGTTAAATAATCATTATACATAAGTTCAAGGCCACTTAATCCTTGATTATCAATACCGACGAAGCCAATAGTATGAGAAAGCATTGTATCAAAAGGATAGTATCTTTTAGATTCTTTTACTAAATAAACACCAGGAAGATTTAAATTAATTATTTTATCAGCAATTTCAAAATCTAATCTTCTTCCTTCTGGATGTACTCTTTCAATAGAAGATATTTTCATAACATGACCAAGCATGTCTTCATAACTAACATGTAATATTTCACTTAATGCTTTAGCTGTACCTTCTTTATCTTTAATTTGATTTGGAATAAGTACTAGTGATGTAGTAGTTAAATTATCAGCTAGTATTAAACCATTACGATCGTAAATAATACCTCTGTTTGCTTCTATTGGAAGATTTCGACTCCATAAAGATTCAGCTAAATTGTTTAATTTGTCATAACTAATTACTTGAATATAAAATACTTTACCTATAATTAAAACAAATAAAAAAAGAATAATTAATATAATTACTTTGATTCTTTTATGTATTTTTTTAAAAAACATAAGTGCCTCCTAAAAAAGTATATGAATAATAATAAAAAATAGTATAAATTAATTGAAAATAATTGAGAGGAGTGTTAAAATATTTCATGTAGAAAGAGGATAGATAATATGTCAAAGATTAAAGATGTTATAGGAAGAGAAATACTTGATTCTCGTGGTAATCCAACTGTAGAAGTTGACGTTATTCTAGAATCAGGTGTTATAGGAAGAGCTGCTGTTCCAAGTGGAGCATCAACTGGTGAAAGAGAAGCATTAGAACTTCGTGATGGTGGAGATAGATTTCTAGGTAAAGGAGTTCTAAAAGCTGTAGGTCATGTTAATAATGAACTTAGAAATCTAGTAATAGGAATGGATGCTGCTAATCAAAAAGAACTTGATTATGCCATGATTAATTTAGATGGAACTGAAACAAAATCTAGATTTGGTGCAAATGCTATACTTGGTATTTCAATGGCTGCTTTAAAAGCATCTGCAATAGAAAAAGGTATGCCACTTTATAAATATATTGGAAATGGAAAAACACTTCCAAAACCAATGATGAATATTATTAATGGTGGAGCACATGCTGATAATAAACTTGATTTCCAAGAATTTATGATTATTCCACAAGCTGATACTATTCATGATAGAGTAAGAATCGGTGCAGAAGTATTCCATAATTTAAAGAAAGTATTAAATAGTCGTGGACTTGCAACAGGTGTAGGTGATGAAGGAGGATTTGCTCCTGATCTTAATAGTAATACTGAAGGTTTTGAACTTATTATGGAA
>JAEETF010000080.1 GCA_016290195.1 Bacilli bacterium
ATACCACGTTCTTGTTCTTGTTCCATCCAGTCCATTTGTGAAGCACCATCATGTGTTTCTCCAATTTTATGGATTTTACCTGTATGGAATAATACACGTTCTGTAGTAGTCGTTTTTCCGGCATCGATATGTGCCATGATACCAAAGTTACGTGTATTCTCTAAACTATATTCACGAGCCATATATTATTCCTTTCTTAATTTTACCAACGATAATGAGCAAATGCTTTATTAGCTTCTGCCATTCTATGTGTATCTTCACGTTTTTTAACAGCAGCACCTGTTCCATTAGCAGCATCGATAAGTTCGTTTGCTACATTTTCAGCCATTGAATGACCACCACGGTTACGAGCAGCTGTAACAATCCAACGAAGTCCTAAAGCTTGACCACGATCTGGTCTTACTTCAATTGGTACTTGATAGTTTGCACCACCAACACGACGAGATTTAACTTCAAGTGCAGGTGTTACGTTTTCAAGTGCTTTAGTAAATACATCCATTGGTTCTTGATTTTTTTCTTTAATCATATCAAATGCTTTATAAACGATAGTTTGGGCAATACCCTTTTTACCATCAAGCATAATGCAGTTAATAAATTTTGTAACTACTTTTGAATTATATATTGGATCTGCAAGTACATCTCTTTTAACAGCACGTCCTTTACGCATATATTAATCCTCCTTTCTTGTTTTTATTTTTTAGTATATTATTTACTAGCTTTTGGTTTCTTAGTACCATATTTAGAACGTCCTTGACGACGTTTATCAATTCCAGCAGTATCAAGAGTACCACGAACAATATGATAACGAACACCGATTAAGTCTTTAACACGTCCACCACGTATTAAAACAACACTATGTTCTTGTAAGTTATGTCCTTCACCCATGATATATGCAGTAACTTCCATACCATTAGAAAGTCTAACACGAGCATATTTACGAAGAGCTGAGTTTGGCTTCTTTGGTGTCATAGTACCAACACGAGTACAAACACCACGTTTTTGTGGAGATTGTTGTTTTGTTTGTTTCTTTTCTTTACTGTTAAATCCAATTCCTAAAACTGGTGATTTACTTTTTCTAGTTTTGTCTTTACGTCTTTTGTTAACTAATTGATTAATTGTAGGCATATTCGTCCTCCTTCCTTTCCACACACCCAGGTGTATCTTGTTTCTTTCAATTAAAGATTTACCCGAAGGTAAATCTAAAGTTGAATACTCATATAATATAACATTATTATTATATTCTTGTCAATAATAATAATACTTAATTTACATTTTTAAATAATTACTATTTGTTTTTTCTTCTAAATATCGTATAAATTGTACTCATAATACAAGCAAATACTATTGGAGAAATAATATGATCTTGAATTGTATATTCAAATGGCGAACGTGTTATGAATGTAGCCCATAACATATCAAGTAATGGATATATTATAAACCCTGCTACTGATATACCTATAAAATAAAATAGCCAATATACTAATGAACTAACTTCCTTTTCTCTCATATATTCACCTCTTTATAAGATAATTCTTTTTCTTCTTCTTCAAAAGATTCAATACTATTATCTATTTCACCATTAATATTCTTTTTCTTAATTGCAGTTGTCATAAAAACAATAAAACCAAAAATAACATATATATAAAATGTAACCCCTCTACTTAATAGCATAGAACCACCAAGAAGTTCTGTCCCAAATGCTACACCAAATATTTTTAAGAATACCGTTTCACTAACTCCAATTGCTCCTGGAAGTGGTAATCCAGAAACAGTTGAATAAAGTATTGCTTGCATAGAAAACATTTGAAATACATTAAATTCATTCAAACCAAATGATTTATATATACAATATGGAACTAAATAATAAAATGTAATTTGAATAAATACATTAAATACAGATTTAACAAATTCTCCCTTATGTTCCTTAATAAATTTTGAACTTTCATTATATCTATTAAGTTCTTCTTCCATTTTTTGTTTTTTTAGTTCTAAGTTTTTAACTTTAAATTTTCTCAATATTTTAATAAATATATTTAATAACTTTTGTGTTATTCTTGGTGAGAATATGCAAAACATCATAACTAAAAGAGCAATACTATTAACCGTTATTCCAAGCAAAAATAACCAAAATAAGCCGCCTTTTAAAATAGTTGGATTTAAAATTGCACAAATAATTCCAAATGATATTGTACTAATTTGAAATCCACAAACTTCCATAAGAAGTGTAAGTACTCCATTGGCACTTTTTATATTTTCTTTAGTCATATAATAAACTTCTACTGGTTGACCTCCAGTTGCTGCTGGTGTTATCGAACTAAAGAAAAAACCTATAAAAGTAAACTTTAATGCTTTAAGAATTGAAATCTTTCCCTCACCTAATACTTTTAATATATGACGAATATTAAAAGCCTCAGTTAAAAAGTACATAAACATAAAAAATAATCCTAATAAAACATATGAAATATTAGCTGATTTTAAAACGTCATTTATTTTATTCATATCTTGATCTTTAAAAATCAAAACAAATGTTAAAACTATCAAGCCAACAAAAAATAATAAATTTCTGAGTAATCTAAATCTAGCTGCTTTTTTTCTCACAATAACCACCTCAATTTATAACATTGTAACATATTTTTTTATAAAAAAAAATAAACTATTTCTAGTTTATTTAATTATTAAATCTTCTTTACTATATTTTTTTAATGTATCCATAACTTGATCAATATATATCATATTAGTTGTAATAAATGGTTTAGTATTATCTTTTGGAATAAAGTTAATAGTATATTTACCAATTTTAATATTTTTAATTTCATCCCATTTATATTCAATTTTTGTATTTTGTGCTTCTATTTTTACATAACTATCTGTTATTTCAAAAATATTCGTTCCTTTAATATTTCTACTAATTCTAATTTTTCTACAAATAAGCATTAGATACAAAATACTCATAATAAATAATACAATAAAAAATATCATTATTCCCATAAATAAATTATTTTTATTTAGTAAATATAAAACTAAAAATGTTGCTACAAATATTATAGATATAAAACTATATAAATATGCTGACAAGCTTAATCCTCTAATTTTTTTATAAGGATTATTACTTATTTTTTTATAATTGATAGCCAAATATAAAAATTCATCATAATATTTTTTACTACCTCTTTCAGTAACTTCCAATTTCATTTTACACACCTCTTCTATAATAGATTATACCACTATTTTTTCTTAAGGAAAACATCTTTACGTGCTTTATTAACTATTTGATCATTTAATAAATATAAATAATCTCCTATATTTTCATTATCTTTATATTCATATATTCTAGCTAAACTACTCACAAAATCCATTGGAAGACCAATACTAATTAAATATTCTAAATATAAATAGTATGCTTCTTTACTTAATCTAGTAATGCGATCTTTATATAAATAATTTAAAACCATTACTGCAAAACAATATAAATCAGAGTTACGATCAGGAATAATATATCCTAAATTAGCTTCTTCATCATGAACTGCATATTTACCTGGCATATCAACTATTGGTGATAATGGTGTTAAATATTTAGATACAAAAGGTTTATTACCATTTATTTTACAACTATCCATATCAACTACATTTATACGTTTAGTATTGATATTATAAATAAAATTGCCTTCGTGTAAATCATTTAAATAAAAATCTGGTATAACATTTTTACGAACATTATCCATTCTTTTAATTATTTCAGAAATTTCTTTAAAAAATCTTATTTTATCGTGATTAGAAATATTTTGATCATTCAAAATAGAATAAAAACTTATATTATGAATATATGGCATAACAAATCCTTCCACTTTATTATCAACAACAGCTAATTTTTCAGGTATAACAAGTTCTTCCATTCCAATTAACTCACGATTATCTATAAGTTCATTCAATGTAAAAAGTTTATTACTAAATATATGACCTATATCATGAAATAATTCTTTATAAACTTTCTTTTCTTTATGCCATTTATTTTTTTCTTCAAACAAATATAAATTACCTTCTGTATTTATATTACCTGCTTCTAATTCTATTTTTTTCATTTTTCGAATAGTTCTTCGATTAAGTTCTATTATTTGCATACAAAACCTCCTAAAAAAAAGCAATTTGCTTAAAACAAATTTCTTTCTTTAAATTCATCTCTAAATATATATAATGTAGCTGGTCTACCAAGACCACCTTCACTTTTATTACCAGTTGGTTTTACAATTCCTAAATTGATAAATTTCTTACGAAAATTTCTTCGATCCATTTTTTTACCAAGTAATTGTTCATAAACTGATTGTATTTCTGGAAGTGTAAAATCTCCTGGAAATAATTTTTTTATAAAATTAGTATTTATAATTTTATTTTGCAATTGTTCAACTGCTTTATCTATAATATTTTCATGATTAAATGCAAGTTTAGGTAAACTATCTATTGGAAACCATTTACTTTCATAATCAATTCTATCTTCTCTTTTTATTTCAGCACTTTTACTATCAATTAATCCAATATATGAAACTGAAATAACTAATTCATCATTATCTCTTACACATTTACTAAAAATATGTGATTGTTCAATATATAATGATGTAAGTCCTATTTTATCATATACAACATCACTAATTGTATTTTCAAGTGCATCACCACTTTTTACCATTTCTCCTGGAAGAAGCCAGTATCCTTTATAAGGATCTGTTTTTTTTCTAAATAATAATACTTTTACTTTTCCATTTTCAATAGTAAATACATTTATAAGTGTTTCTATATAATTTATACATTCTTTGACTTTCAGTCCCAAATGACTCACCTCTTTGTGTATAAAAAACAATATCGATTATACTATATGAGATTTTATTTGTCAAATTAATATATTTTTATAATCATATTTATCTTTCAATACTTTAGTAAATGATTCTGTAGACACATCTTCAAAAGGATTAGATCCATTAATAATTTCTTTTTTTAATGACTTTAAAAATTTAATATTTTGCTTAACTTCATTACTTCTAGCATATGTACTATGATTTTTAATTGAAATTATGGTAGGAATAACTATAGCTGGTATTATAGTTTGATTAAAATTTATTTTATCAAATAATAAATGAGATAAATATGCTATAGAAAAAGAAGAACCAAAATAAATACCAGCACCAATTATTTCCGAATGAATATTTGTAATTAAATCATCTCTATATTTTTTTAATTCTCTATCTAAACAAGTTAATGCTTCTTTATCATTCATACAATCACTCCAATACTTTATCATCATAAAATTTTATTTTACCACTAGGAAGCAATAAAACACGATCAATATCTAAATTCTTTATAAAATGTTTATTATGTGATACAACAAGCATTGTACCTTTAAATTTTCTAAAAATATCAGCTATTATTTCTTGTGTTTCGGGATCCAAATGATTAGTAGGTTCATCTAATATAATTAAATTTGCTCCACTAAGAGCTATTTTAGCAAGACATACTCGTGCTCTTTCACCTGGTGATAATGTTTTTACTTCTTTATAAATATCATCACCTGTAAACAAAAACTTAGATAAACATGATCTAATTTCTTTTTCACTAGCATTATATTCTAAAAAATTATCTATTATATTTTTTTCAAAATTTAATTCTTCTTGTTCCTGTGCATAATAAGCAATTTTAGTTTTATAATGCTTTGTTATAGAACCACTAATAGGTTCTAATATATTCATAATTAATTTAAGAAGTGTAGATTTTCCTACTCCGTTTTCTCCTTTTATTAAAAATTTTTCACCTTTGTTTAAAGTAAATGATAAATTCTTAATTAGTTTTATTTTATTATTATAACTAAATTCAAGATTTGAAACAATAAGTGGAAATTTACCACTTTCTTCATCTATTTTAATATCAAAATTTACTTTTTTATATTCATCTAATAATTCTATTTTATTATCATATAATTTTTTTAATTTTTTTTCACGATCTTGAGCCATTCTTTTTCTTTTACCAGAAGAATTTGTATATAAAGAAATCACTTTTTCAAGTCTTTCAATTTCTTTATCTTGCATAGAAGCTTTTTTTTCAAGAGCATCATCATTTGCTTTTTTTACTTTTAAAAACTTTGTATAATTTCCATCATATAAAGTCATATTATGAACTCTTTTATCTATAAATAATGTTTTATTAGTAATAGCATCTAAAAATGAAATATCATGGGAAATTACAAATACAGATGCTTTATAGTTTTTTAAATAATCAATAACAAAATTTCTACTAGTATCATCTAAATGATTTGTTGGTTCATCTAGAAGAATAATTTCTGGTTTAGAATATAAAAGTTTAGCAAAAGCTACTTTTGATTTTTGACCACCTGATAAATCTTTTAATCGCATTTCAAGTATTTCCATAGGAATACTCATTCCTGATATTATTTTAAGAAGAATGTTTTCTGCACTATATTGTTCAAAATAATCAAGTTTATTATTAATATTACCTATTTCTTTTAATATTTTATCTTGTTTTTTCGAATCTACTTCATTAGCAGCTTCTTCATAAAGATCTTTTAATTTATTTTGCAATTCTTTTATTGGTCTTGCACTAAGTAAATAATCAAATACTGTTTCTTCACTATCTAAAGCTTCAATAACCTGTGGTAATAAAGAAACTCTAACATTTTTACCTATATTAATGCTTCCACTATTAGGTTCTAATTCTTTTAATAATAATTTGAATAAAGTAGTTTTTCCTGCACCATTCACACCTACTATTCCTACTTTATCATTACTATCAACAATTAAATTAACATTATCAAAAATAACTGAAGTACCAAATGAAAAATTTAAATTTTTGATTATCATTGGTAAAAAAAGAAGTATAATTACTTCTTTAATGTTTCTAATGCTTTACGCATTCTGATATCATATTTAATCATTTCAAGTCCACCATATTCTTTTAAGAATTCATCTTTTTTCATATTATAGTGCCCTGCAATATGTTCAGCTTCTTTTTCAGCTTCTTTATCTGTTACTTCAAATTTTTCTTGTTTAGCAATTTCTTCAAGCATTAATCTATATTTAACTCTTTTTTCTGCTTCTTCTTTCATTTGATCTTTTAAAGCTTTTTCATCAGAATTAGTAAATTTATAGAATTGTTCAAGAGTAATTCCTTGCATTTTTAAATTATCTTCATATTGATGAATCATACGATCAATTTCTTCATCAATCATAACATCTGGAATTTCAACTTTAACATCTTTAGCTGCTGCTTCTAATAAAGCATCTACATATTTATTTTCTACTTCTTGTTCTTTACGTGCTTTAATATTTTCTTCTACTTGTTTTTCTAAAGCTTCTTTAGAATCTATTCCTTCCATTCCTAAATCTTCAAAGAAATCTTTATCTAGTTCTGGAATTTTTACTTCTTTAATCTCATTTACTTTTACTTTGAATACAACTGGTGCACCTTTTAATGCTTCACTGTGATAATCTTCAGGGAAAGTAACATTAATATCTTTTTCTTCACCATTTTTCATACCAATAACTTGATCTTCAAAACCAGGAATAAAAGTATTAGAACCTATTTCAAGTGAATAATTTTCTCCTTTACCACCTTCAAATGCTACACCATCTTTAAATCCTTCAAAATCTATAATGGCTATATCACCTTTAGCTACTTTACCAGTTTTAGTAACATTTTCTGCATAATGACTACGCATATGATCGATAGAATCAGCAATTTCTTTCTTAGTAACTTTTACTGTTTCTTTCTTTACATCAAGACCAGTATATTTACCAAGTTTAACTTCTGGTTTTGTAATTAAAGTAAACATTACTTCTAATTTTTCTTCAGATACTCCCTTAATTTCAACTCTTGGTTGTGCAACAAGTTCCATACCTTCATTTTCTTTCATAACTTCCATGTATAAATCATTGATACAAATATCTGCAGCATCTACCATAAGATTTTCTTTACCATATTTTTTCATTACAACATCTTTTGGAGCTTTTCCTGGACGAAATCCATCAATTTTAATTTTTTTACTTACTTTATCTAGAGATTTATTAATAGCACTTTGCCATTTTTCTCCTTCTACTGTTTTTGTTATTTCTTTAATATTCTTTTTCATAAATTCTCCCTTCACGTCTTTAATAGTATATAATAAATATCTA
>JAEETF010000081.1 GCA_016290195.1 Bacilli bacterium
AGTTACTAAATCATCATATAATTCTTTATTATGATCAAAAAATCTATCAATTATGGAAAATAATTTTCCTTCCTCTTCTAAAATACCAGGAAATAATTCACGGCATAAATGCATCATTGCTTCACCATAATACTTTTTAATATATTTTAAATCCATATTCATACCCCTTATTTTAATTTAATCATAATTTTATCTTTTTCAGGATGATTTAATAAACAAAACACCCCTGCTTTACTTGCATTTGGTATATTCAACACTACTACTTGATTATTTTCCAAAAAACGATCAGGTAATGAGGTTAATTTAGGTAAACTAAGATATTTCAATGTGGTATTACATATCAAAAAATTGGTATTTACTTGTTCTAAATTAGGCGCTTCAAATTTTTCTAATTTATTATTATAACACATAAAATTATGTCCAATAATTTCAAGTTGTGGTGCAATAAATTCATCAAGTTCAATATTGGAACATAAAAAATTACTGCCACATTCAATCAATAATGGTATATATATTTTTTTTATTATTTGGTTATATTTTAAAAAGTAATCACCAATTTTAGTGGATTTTGGCAATTTTATTTCTTGTAAACAGCGATTTTTCAAAAGAAAACCTGCATCAATTATTTCAAGATTTGGCATATAAAATTGCTCTATATTTACATTTTCTGAAATAAAATTTCTACCAACGCTTATTAAATTGGGAAGTGAAATTGATTTTAAATTTGCGTTATTAGCAATAAAATCATCACTTATATATTGAACATTAGGCATTTCTATATATGATACTGTTTTACAATTATGAAGAAAAAAATTACCAATTTTTTTTACCTTAGGTAAAAATATATGTTTAATAACTGAATTTTTTAGCATAAAATCATTTTTAATAATTTTAACATTTGGAAGATTAATTTCTTCAAGCACATTATTTGGAATCAAAAATCCATCATCTATAATTTCAAGATTTGGTAATTCTAAAGTAGCTAAAGAAAAATTAAAACGCATAAAATCTTTTCCAATACTTATAAGTTTTGGTGCTGAAAATGATTTTAATTCATTATTAGAACGCATAAATTCATTTCCTATTATCTCTATATTAGGTATTTCTAAATTTCGTAATTTACGATTAAATTTCATAAAATAATTACTAATTTTTTTAATATATTTGTTTTTATATTCTACTATTTGTCCAGTTTTATCAATTATTATAAATACTTTTCTATTATTACCAAAAGTAAAAATAATTCGTTTTTCTTTTCCTTCTTTGATTACCTCTATTTTACTAAATTTCTTTTTTTCAAAAAATGTTCGAAAATCATCAGTTAAATAACTTTCACCAAAAACAAATTTTTTTTCTTTTAAATCTAATACAAAATTATCCATAACTATATATCGTGATTTATCTAGATATTCTTCTTTTATTTTATCATTACTAATAACAACGTTATTCGGACCATAATATACATTATCAGATTCAATATTATATTTATAAAATTTATTATCTAAAGATCTTTTATATTTAAAATGACTTAAAAAATCTGTTTCACAACGATTAGTAATATTTAAAGAAAATTCTTTTTCAAAACTATCTGTAAGTCCTGGAATAATATTATCTAAATTATTACTAAAAGTAGCATCTGGATTTTCAACAATATGATTATATCTATTCTTAATTGATAAGATGTTATTATCACCTCTAGAAAACTGAATACTAATAACACTTGTTCCATAAAAGTCTTCTCTTGAAGGAAATGTAAAATCTTCCCTTTTTATATCTTCTACATTTTTTTTAACTGCAAAAAAAACATATGCTGTTTTTAAACGATTAGTCCTAAAAGTACAAAGTTCTTCTTTTTCAGCATAGTATTTTTTAAATTTTTGAATATCTTCTTCACTTTTACATTCAAAAAGTGTATACCCAGCTTCATCCATTAGTTCAAAAGGTGTTTTATCGGTAGTTACCATTTTACTATTATCATCAATTAAATTATATATGTAATTTTTAAAATGTCCAGCAAATATATCATTTTCTAAATCATCAATAAGAAAATGTGTATGCCCAAAATTTTCATTAATAATCGAAAATAGTTTTCCTTCTTCTTCAAGAATTGTTGGAAATAATTCTCGACATTTATGAGCAGTTCTTTCACCATAATACTTTTTAATTAATTCTAATTCTTTCATGTACATCCCTCAAACAGTAGATATTCTATATTATTTTAAAGAAAAAAGCAAGGCTTAGCCTTACCCATAATATCTTTGTAAATAATATTCTCTATTATCAGAAACGATTTTAATAATATCATCTGTTGAAACATTCAAATCTTCGTTTGTAAGAGGTCCAAAATTATATATATTAATTTCTCTAATATATTTTTCAGACATATAAAATATATCACCCACATTAGGCTCTACTACATCAATAAATATAATATTTAAATTATATTCTTTATTATTAGTATCTCTAAAAATATAATCATATTTTGTCTTTTTAATTAATTCTAATTTAAGCATTTTAT
>JAEETF010000009.1 GCA_016290195.1 Bacilli bacterium
AAAAAACTAAGAAAAAAATAAGTCCTAAAAAGATAATTATTAATGGTTTGAGTCTTATATTTTTCATTGTTTTTGCTTATGCAGCATACAAATTAATCATAAGACGTATTGGATTAAATCAAAACGAAAAACTTAAAGAACAAACAAATGAAGCCGTTCAAATTATAGAAGAAAAGAAAATAGATAAAGAAACTAATGAAGAAATAGTTGAACAAAAAGTATTTGTTAATTTTGATAAATTAAAAGAAATTAATTCTGATACAGTTGCATATTTAAAAATAAAAAATACTAATATTGAATATGTAGTTGTTAAATCTGATGATAATGATTATTATTTAGAACATGATTTTTCTGGTAATTATAATACAGCTGGATGGATATTTGCTGATTATAAAAATAAATTTGATGGTACTGATAAAAATATTGTTGTATATGGTCATAGTATGAAAGATGGTAGCATGTTTGGCTCACTTTATAAAATATTTGGTTCTGAATGGATGAGTAATAGCGATAATTATGATTTAATTTTCTATACTCCAGGTGAGGAAAGTATATATCGTATATTTTCTATGTATAGAATAGAAGCAGAAGATTATTATATTACTACTGATTTTTCAAATGTATCTTTTAATGAGTTTATAAATACAATTAGGCGTAGATCATCTGTTGATATGGATGTAGATGTTAATGAAAATGATCAAATATTAACATTATCAACGTGTACAACTGATTTAAATAAAAGAATAGTAATACATGCAAAAAAGATTAGTCAAGAATAATCTTTTTTTGTTGACATCTTTTTGACATTTTTGATATACTTATAGTAGAGATAGTAGGGTATATATCTTATATTATGGAGGGAAGAAAAAGATGAAAAAAAGAAGTATTTTCGGGGGATTAATAATTGCTTTATTTGGAATATTTGTTATGCCTATAGTTGCTTCAGCTGATGAATATTACAAATTGAGTGAATTTAAAGGTGATGGCAATATATTGTCTTCTAAAATACAAGGAAGTGAACAATTATATTATCCAACCATAGGCGTAGAAACAAACTGGAATTCTGATACACAAACAGCTACTGAAACTGGTCGAGGCATTCTTTATTTAAGTAACTGGTTTGATCGCTATGATGGTGTTGAAAACTATACTAGTTTTTCGGCTAAAATTAAATCTACAGGATTAGACGAAAGCAAAAAGTATAATGTTATTTACAAATCAAAATATGAAGAAACTAATAAAACTTATACTGGTAAAGAATTAAATACTGGTGTTGTTTTAGAAGTTAAATTACCTTATAAAGAAGCAGCACTTTCTATTATTGAAGATGGAACAACTAATAAAGTATTATATAAATATAGTAGTTGTGATGGCGCTGTTGATGAATGTAATGAAGAATTTGCAACTGTTAAAACATTTGATGAAATTGGAATTACATTTGGTAATCGTGCTTATTTTGATAGTACTGAATTAGATGCAATCTTTGAAGAAATAGCTCCAGATGGTAAAATGCTAGTTAATTGTGTTGAACCAGATAGTGTTGAAGCAGCTGAATCAATGATTACTGCATCACTTCCAATATATGATGACTATGAATTATATGGTTATATGTATGAAGGTCAAGGTTATTTATATATTCAATCAGTTGAGAATTATGAAGTAAATAAAACTTATGAAGTTGAATATTCATTTTTAGAAGCTGATGAAAATGTTATAGCTATTCTTACTGAATTAATAGGTGATAAATTAAGCTTTTCTTGGGAAGAACTTGAAGAAGATTATGATAAAATTTTTGTTGTTGAAGATTTAGATAGTATTAACTATTTATATAATGTACAAAGTACAATTAATCCAGTAGCTGCAGTAAATTCAATTGCAAACTATTCTTCCAGACTACATAATCTTACTGGTAATGCTAATGTTGATTTCCTATTTGATGTTAGAGCTGGTGGAAGTATGAGTATGTTTACTGAACCTTTCATTGGTCCTATGAATGTTGTTTATGATGGTGTTATTTATGGAAATATTAACCCAGTTGGATATAGATTAAATAAAATTATTTATGTTCCAAATGATACTGCTAAAACAAGAGATGCATTAATTGCAGCTGCAAAGAAAAGAATAAGTGAATATTTAAAAGGTATTGATGTAGATATTACTTATGGTGGTACTATTGATGAATTAGGTGAATATGAATATTCAAGAGAAGTATATATAGATGATAATGTAGAACTTGTACCATTATTTGATTTGGAACAAACTAATGGTGAATGGTTTATTGTTACAATTGGTGAAGAAGAATACCCATATTTTATAGTAATTGATTCTGATAAAATGAGCGAACCATATCTTAAAACTAAAGATATTAATACTAACATTTATGTTATGACTGATTCTTTTGATACACCACTTGATAGTAGATTATCTGCTATAAAATTAGATCCAGATAGTGATGAATATAAAGAAATTGCTAATAAAGTAAAAGTTATAGAAGGTCTTGCTTTTGATTTGAATTTATATTCAACATCACTTAATATGTATATAATTAAGATTGCAGGTGGAAATTTTAAAGTATATATACCTATTGATGAAAAACTTGCTAATAAAAATTTAGTAGCAACTTATGTTAAAGCAGATGGTAATGTTGAGAATCATCCAATTACTGTTTCAAAAATAGATGATGTATATTATGCAGTATTTGAAACAAATCATTTTTCTACATATGCAATTACAGAATTAACTAATCCAAAAACAGGTGATAATTATACTAGTTTAATAATTATGTTAATTGTTGGTGCTTTAGGATTTGTTAGTGCTAGATTATTATTAAAAAAAAGAAATAATTAAGTAGGATATTCCTACTTTTTTTATTAAAACACTTTAATTATAATTATAATATGATATAATTAATATAGATAATAGGAGGATTATATGGGAAAACAATTAAGAGAAATATTTATAGTAGCACTTACTATTTTAATTATTATGGGGTTATATTTAACGTATAATAATATTAATCAAAATGGTTTTTCATCTGATATATTTAAAGATAAAGTATTCTTATTAACAATGGGAGCTATTGTTATATTAATTATAGTTTTATTAATTAAAAATATTGTATTTGGAAAACAAACTACTAAGGAACTTAGATATCGTGATAAATTATTTAATTCATTAGTATTAAACTCTGATACTGTGTATGCAATGTTTAATTATGATAAAAGAGAATATATTTATATTACTAGAAATATTGAAAGTGTTCTTGGAGTTAAACTTACTAATGAAGATAAAATGGGTGCAAGTGTTTTAGATGAAATATTTGAAAACCCAGTTTTAAGAAATGAATTAGATGATTGGAATAAAAAAGATGATTTTGTTAGTCAAATGATTTCTTATCATAATCCTAACTATCAACATATGAGATGGATTAAAATTAAAATATATCCATTTAAAGATAAAAAGAAGAATTATCACGTTATTGTAATATCTGATGTTACTAAAGAACATGATCAACAACATTTACTTGTTATGCAAGCAAGTGATATTAAAACAAGAGAAAAACAACTTAATCAAATTACATCTATTTCTTATGATTTAGAAATTGATATTAATATTGATACAAAAGAATTTACTTTAAAAAATTTAAAACCAGATGTAGCTTTTTTAGGAAAAAATACTACTGGTAATTATGTGTTAGATTTTGAAAGTATTGTTACTGATTATATAAATGATGAAGATGAAAAGTTTTTCAAAGAAGTATTTTCAATTGAAAATCTTGCTGCTAAAGCAGAAGCCAAAAATTATGAACCAATTAGTTCAAGATATCGTTTAAAGAATAGTGAGGAAACTATTTGGCTTGAAAGTACAGCATTCTTTATGACAAATCAAGGTGAAAATCATGTTACTATTTTAACTAAAAATGTAACAGAAAATGCTGAATATATGCGTAATCAAAATATATTACTTCAAAATGCTCTTGATGAATCTAAGATGGCTAATAAAGCAAAAGATGAATTTTTAGCTATTATGTCTCATGAAATAAGAACACCAATGAATACTATTATAGGTTTATCTTCTTCAATATTAAATGAAAAAGTACCAGTTTCTATTAAAGAAGATGTTGAAAATATTAATGAAGCAAGTACTAATTTACTTGAAATTATTGATGGTATACTTGATATATCAAAAATTGAAGCAGGTGCTCAAAAATTAGATGAAAAAGAATATAATAGTGCTAAATTATTTAAAAATCTTGAAAAATATGCTATTCAGAATTTAAAAGATGATAAAACAAAAGTATCTCTTAATGTTGATAAAACACTTCCATCTAAATTATATGGTGATAGTGGTAAATTACGTCAAATACTATGTAATGTTATTGATAATGCTATTAAATTTACAAATAAAGGTAAAATTGAAATTGATGTTCGTACTGAAAAAAAAGGTGGATTTGTTAACCTTGAAGTATCAATAGCTGATTCTGGAATTGGTATTGCAAAAGATAAACTTTCAATGCTTTTAGATGATTCTAAGAAGACTACTAAAGATAGTAAAAAATATATTGAAGGTATGGGTTTAACTATTGCTAAAAGATTAATTGATTTACTTAATGGT
>JAEETF010000082.1 GCA_016290195.1 Bacilli bacterium
CCTTTAACCATAAAACTAATTAAAGAATAACCACCTGCTTCAGAATGTTCTTCATCAATAAGTTCAATTTTCCATCCTTCTTTTTCAGCAAGTTTTTTATACATTTCATATAAATCACCAGCAAAGATATTTCCTTCATCTCCACCAGCTGCTCCTCTTATTTCAACAATAACATTTTTACCATCATTAGGATCTTTTGGAAGAAGTAATATTTCAATTTGTTTTTCTAAATCACTTTTCTTTGTTTCTAATTCATTTAATTCTTCACGAGCAAATTCTTCCATAGAAGCATCTTTAAGCATTTCTGTTGCAGCTTCAATATCACTTAATACATTCTTATAAACTTGGTAAATATCATAACAATCACGTAAAGAAGCTTGTTCTTTAGTAAGTTCAAGAGTCTTTTTTATATCAGAAATAATTTCAGGTTTCATCAGTTCTTCTGTAATTTCATTATACTTCTTTTCAATTGTTTCTAATCTTTCTATCATAAGTTTTCCTCCGTCAATTAAAAATTATACTATATTGCTATTTAATAATCAATAAAAAAGAATTAGTTTTCTTCTAATTCTTCCTCTTCTTCTATAATTGATAAATCTTCCATATCATCAGCATCATCATCTGGAATATCTTCATCATCTAATGCTGTTTCAATGTCTTCCTCTTCTTCAGTTTCTTCGATTTCTTCTTCTCCCTCTTCTTCGATTTCTTCTTCCTCTTCTTCATCATCTTCATCAAAAGAAATCTTAACTGAATGTTTTTCTCTTAAATCCCATGTTGCATCTTCAAGTAAAAGGAATCTTTTATCAGTAGTTAAAGAAGTATAAAAATCACCTATTTTAGCTTCATATTCACTATCAGTAAATTCAAGCAATTCACAAATCTTTTTAAAGATCATAGCAGTATTCATAGGTTTTTTATTTTCTTTTAATATAATAAAAGCTAAATCTTCATAAGATAATGCTTCTATTTCTTCTTTTGTCATTTTTTTTAGTTCCATATTGGCCTCCTATTTATTATAATTTATTACATTATTAGTATTTGGTCACATTCCACTTTCAAATTTTAATATATTACTTATAATAAAGTCAATATAAATTTTATTATTTTTTAAATTAATTCATAATCCAGTATAAATATTTTATTTTCTTTTTCAATTATATAATTAATTTCAAAGCCATTATCTCTAATAATAAGCTTTTTAATATCCATATCTAAAGTCAATTTTTTATCATATTCTTTTAAATAAATTTCACATATTCCTTTATCAGAAAAAATATATTTGGAAATTATCTCACTATTTTCTCTTTCCATAATAACTTTATTATTTAATATTTCTATATTAGTCATAAACTCATTATCTTTAAAAGAAACCTTTTTTTTATTTAAAATACCCATTAATTCTTTATTTTCATTATCTAATTTATATTTAATCTTTATTTTAGACATAAACTCATCTCACTTAATTCGTGGTCATTATAACACAATTTACTTTAAAATGCATTAAAAAGTCCTAAAATAGGACTTAAAACTATTTATATATTAAAAATAACATATATTATTATAGGTGAAATTTATGAATTTTAATTTTTTTAGAAGAAAAACTATATGGTGTATATGTTTTATGGTATGTAGTATTATTTTAGTATACCAAGTAATAATTACTTTTCTTTTTTTAACTAGACTTGGAGTATTTATGATTTTTGCTCTTCTATTATTTATCTTTTTCTGTCTTTTTAAAATTGTCTTTTGGTAAAATATATTTTATTTTATCTAAATAATCAATTAATTTAGATATTTCAAAACATAAATCTATTTCTGATTTATTTAAATCTATTTTACTAGGTAAATATATTAATACTAATAATAATTTTCTTTCTTCATTTAAAAGTGGATATATCTTTTCATATTCTTTAAATAATGAAGCAAAATCATATTTAAGTGAATTATCTTTATATAATTTATATAAATCATATATTGGTAAATCATATGTAGCACTATCCCAGCTAATTAAATAACTATCTTTATTTTTTATAAGATGAGATAAATCTAAATTATTATGAACTACAGATTTACGCCATCTTCCTTTTTCTTTTATAATACTAAGCCATTCATCTAGTTCTTTATTACAATAATTTAAACTATCAATAATCTTATAATAGTTTAAAGCAAAAAGAAAAGAACTAGGACTCATATATACAAATTGTTCTATTTTTTCAATATAACCATTATAATATTTATATAAATAATCTATATCATTTTTAATATTTTCATATATTTCTTTATATGTATCTTCACTAGTATCTTGATAATAAGAAGTTTTACTATGTAATAAACTAAGTACATATATTAAATCTTGCATTTTTTGTTCACTTGGTTCTTCTATATCATCTATATATTCAATTAAATCAAAATAATCATTACTATTATATATTTTAGGAAAATAATTAAAATGTCTAGCTTCTAAATATTTAAAAATATCAATATTATTATTTCTATTTTTTTCTTTTAAAATATATTTTTTATCACCACTAGTAATAATACTTACTTTTCCTCTTATTTCTATTCTATCAATTACAATATTATAATTTTTAAGTATATCACTATATCTTTTCATTAATACTAGGAATAATAATCTTATCTCCTAATTTTATTTCTGATAAATCATTGTATAAACTTAATATTTCTTTAGAAACATTATATTTTTGAATAATAGTATCAATAGTATCACCATCTCTAACTATATAAATATAATATGATAAATAATTTTCATTATCATCTAAATCATCAAATAAAGATTTTACTTCTTTATCACTTTCTAATACTTCATGTTCATCTTCTTTTTCTTCTTCAATACATCTTTCAGAAATTAATACTTCATCAATATTATCAATTAAAATATCAATATTTACTTCTATTTTATTTTTATCTTTTATTTCATAATAAAAATCATCTATATCAAATTTAGCTTTACTACAATCATATTTAGAATCAATACTTATATCAAATGGTATATCAAAATTAAAACTCTCATTTCTATCATTATTATCCAATTTATATTCACCATTTATAATAAAATTGCCACTTACAATATTATCTTTTAAACTTATATTATGTTCTAAAGAAATACTTGTTAATTCTTCAATATTGTTTTTAAAAAACAACTCTTTTTTAAAAGGTACTATCTTTTTCATATTTTAATCCTCCATTTTCATTTAAATATATGAAAAAAAAGAGATAATATTACTATCTCATTTTTTTAAGTACTTTTTCTTCTGTTAGAACACTACTTATATATAATTTATTACTATATTTATTTTTATTAGAATTATTTTCAATATTTATTTTTAAAAGTTCTAACATTTTACTAACTAATTCTTCATCTTTAAATATCATAGGATAATCATTCATTAAAGCCATTATATTAGTTAAAGGTATTATTTTTTCTTTATTTTCTTCACAAAACTCAAAAGTATCTAATGCAAATAAATTCTCTAAAAATATAACATCATTTATGATTGATAAATTTACAGAATTTTTTAAATAATCCATATCATGTTTAATAATATCTCTTCTTGTTCTAAAATTATATATATATTTAAAACGACAATTAAACTCTGGTACATAAATACTTTTTTTATTATTTAATTTATTAAGAGTAGCTATTGAATCATTTATTAAATCAACATCAGCAGAATCATGATAAAATTCTCTAAAATAATTTAATACATGATATACATTATTAGTAATATTAGAATCAAACTCAGTAATAAAATAATTATTTTGAATATAAAAACATAAATTTTCAAAAGCATCTCTTCGGAACATTTCATCAAGATTAGAAATAGTTTCTTTATATTCTCCAGAAAAGACTAAAAAACTAATTACATAATTTAAATGAATTACATTTCTATTTACTTCTGGCATAATTAAGTCTCCTTATAAGTTTATTTTGTTCATTAATAACACTTATTTTTTCAAAACCTTTTAACATAGTTTCGCGATATTTTAAAGTTTGAATTATTTTAATTTTAGTTATTGAATCTATTTCATTACCAAGTGACCATATAACATAACGTATGCTTTTTAAAAATCTTGGATCTAAATTTATCTCGTTATCTAAAGTACTATCATTATTTAACAAATAATTAATTGTGTAATAATCAAAAGCAATATCATCCATCAATTCATCATAATGGAATGCATAAAAAGTATTTTGTTTATCGTCATATAATCTTAATGGATCATCATGAAATACACCAAATTCACGTCTTAAAATATCATCATATAAATATAACTCATAACCATCTACATGACACGTATTTAAAACACTTTTCATGTCATTATAACTTTCAATAATTCGTGTCCTATTTTCAGGATTCTTTTTAATAATTTCATCATACAAAAGATGAACACGATTAATAAATTTTTCAGACATATAATTACTTTGAGCTAAAGCATTAATAACTGTTTCTAAATAACCTAATGTATTTAAAACATTTAAATCTAATTTATTATACATTTCTTTAGCATTTTCATCAGATGTTTTAAGCATTGCTCCAAATAAAATGCTATATAAATATAATTTCATTTCATCACCTATTTTTTAATTAATTCAAATACTTCTTTATAATCAGTAACTGTTATATAATCAATATTATTTTTTACTTCATCTGGTATTTCATCTAAATCTCTTTTATTTTCTTCTGGAATAATAATTCTTTTTATTCCAGCACGATAAGCACCAATACTTTTTTCTTTTAAACCACCAATAGGTATAATTTTACCTCTCAAAGTAATTTCTCCTGTCATTGCTAGTTTACTATCAATTTTTAAATCCGTAAAAGCACTAATAATGGCAGTTGTAAGAGTTATACCAGCACTAGGACCATCTTTAGGAACTGCTCCTTCTGGAAGATGAATATGAATATCACTTTTAATAAGTTTTTCATAATCAATACCAAATAATTTACTATTAGCTTTAATATAACTTAAAGCAAGTTGGGCACTTTCTTTCATAACATTTCCAAGAGAACCTGTAAGTAATAACTTACCATCACCTTTAAAATAAGTTACTTCAATTGGTAGTGTATCTCCACCAAAACTAGTATATGCAAGTCCATTTACAACTCCAACTTTATCATCTTCAAGAATATTACTATAATTATATTCTGGTTTTCCTAAATATTTCTCTAAATCTTTTTCCAAAACATTTATCTTAGCCATTTTAATATTGTCCATAACTAAAATCGTTACTATTTTACGAACAATAGTTGCAAGTTTACGTTCAAGTTCACGAACTCCTGCTTCTTTAGTATAATTTCTAATTATTTTTAAAATAATATCATCAGTTATATTTAATTTTTCTAATTCAAGTCCATGACTATCACATATTTTTTTTAATAAATGCTTTTTAGCTATATCAAGTTTTTCAAATTCAGTATAACCAGATAATTTGATTATCTCAAGACGATCTTTTAATGCTTCTGGAATATCATCTATGTAATTAGCTGTTGCTACAAACATAACATTTGATAAATCAACATCTTCTTCAATATAATTATCACTAAACATTGTATTTTGTTCTGGATCAAGTACACTAAGTAAACATGAAGCTGGATCACCTTTAATATCTTTTGTCATTTTATCAATTTCATCTATTAGGAAAACAGGATTACTACTACCTGCTTTTTTTAATCCTTGAATAATTCTTCCAGGGCTAGCTCCAACATAACTCCTACGGTGTCCTATTATTTCACATTCATCATGAATACCACCAACAGATATTTTTGTAAATTTACGTTCTACTGCACTCGCTATACTATATGCTAAACTAGTTTTACCTACTCCTGGTGGCCCTACTAAACAAATAATTGGGCTTTTTAAACTATTAGTCATTTTCTTAACTGCTAAGTATTCAACAATACGTTCTTTTACCTTATCAAGTCCATAATGTGAAGCATCTAAAGTACTACGAACTTTTCTTAAATCATCATTATCAGTTGTTTGTTTATTCCAAGGTAAACTTAAAAGCCAATCAATATATGTTCTAACTACATTAACTTCAGGTGTTAAATTACTAAGTGTTTCATATTTATTAATTTCTTCATTTAATCTTTTTTTAATCTTTTCAGGTGCATCTATTTTTTCTATTTTCTCTCTTATTTTAGATATATCATCATCTTTAGTATTAACATCACCAAGTTCTTCTTTAATTATTTTAATTTTTTCTCTTAAAAAGAATTCTTTTTGACTATTATCAATACTTTTTTTTACTTTTTGTTCGATACCTTTTTCAACTTTAAACATCTCTTGTTGTTCATATATATCTTTTAATACCATTTCAGTACGTGCAGTAATATCAAATTCCATTAAATATTCATTTAAACGTTCATTAGTTTCCGATACTGTAGGCGCAATTATATCTGTCATTTTAGATAAAGTTTTTACACTAGCTAAACCAGATAAAATACTATTAGAAATATAAGGTACTACTTTTATATGTTTTTCAAATTCATGATAAAGTTTTTTTAATATTATAGGTTCAGTTGTAATATCCGGATTTATTTCCATTACTTCAGAAACTATAGATTCTAAAGAATCAAAACTTTTACTTAAATTAATATATTCATGAACATAAGCACGTGATTGACCAGTTAGAGTAATTCTAACATTGCCATTTGGTAGTTGCATTTTATGACTAATTTTAGATATAACACCCACTCTTGGAAGATCAGCTATATTATTGCTCTCTTCAAGTATATCTATTTGATTAACTACTAATAATTTATTATCGTGAAAGAATTCAGAGGCATCAAGAATATTTTGACTTTGTTGATTATCAAATTCTAATCTTAACTCGTTATGTGGTAATAAAACAATTCCCTTTAGAAGTATAACAGGTAGATTAATCTTTTTCATACGATGCGCCTCCAACAAATTGATTTTTATTATAATGCAAAAAAAAGTAAAAGTCTATAACTTTTACTTAAATATTGAATATAGTCAAATAATTGTCATTAATATTACAATATATCTTCTTTAAATATAAAATCATAACGTAAATAATTAATACCCATTTTATAATATTTATCAATATTTAAAAGGCTTTTTGGACTATAATTATAAATTGTAAATCCATTATCATTCTTGACAATAGGCATTTTATTATTAAATCGATCTTTTAAGTAAAGTTGCTTATTTACTTTACATAAATCATATTTAGTAAGCATTAATTCTTCACGTCCATAAACAATTAATTCTAAGTTAGGATTCTTATTATATCTTTGTTTATAAGCATTTATTAGTTCTTCAATATCATCATCCTGCATCTCAATAGAAAGTGTTATTCTATTTACGCCTAATGAATGTAAAAAGGCTACAGCGTATGAATTAACAATATTAAAATTAAAATCTGTAATACAACCCTTAGTTATTGAACCTAGTTCAGATACAAGTATACCAGTTCCACCATTATTTATATTAGTTACTCTTTCAAGTCTTAATATTTTACGTGGATCATCAACCTTTTCATATAAACTCTTTTTCATATAAATATTATAATAATCTTTATTTTTTAATACATTATATATTTCTTCAGTTCTAATAAAAGCATTTTTTCTTTCATAATGTGGATAATCCATAATTTTAATATCATATTCATTTTTGATAAATGGTATAACATAAAGTCTTTGTTTAGTTACTTCTTCAAGAGCTAAACGCCTTACTTCATTTAATTTAGAAACAGGTATAAAAGATGAATTATCAATATCTATTTCTAAACTAGAAAACATATATGGTGTATCATTAGTTTTCATAAATTGTTTTTTTACTTCATCGCTTGTTAATGCTTTAGAAATAGCTTTTTCTACTTTAAAAGTACTTTCATATATAATATTTCCTATTATTACTTTAATATAATTATCACATTTAATTTCTACTTTCCCTTCAAGCATCACTTTTCTAATTTTTTTACTTAATCGAAAATTAATATTATCCATTTGCACCTTATCTGTTGTTTTAATAACACTAGAACCTATAAAACAATCTATTTTATCTTTAATAACTATAGTATCACCTTTATGAGCAGACTTAATATCGTCGCCATTTTTAAACATTTTAGTAAGAATAAGACCACTATCTTCAGTTTTATTTAAAAAGCGAAGTCCATCTCCTCTTGTTATATCATCATTTAACTTTATATAAATACTATTATTCTTTTTATTTATTACTTCTCCTACTTTTATACCTAAATGATTTGGTCTATAACTATTTACTACATCAGTTTTATTAAATAAATAACCTTTAGTAAATTCACGATTATATATTTTCTTTAATTCTTTTAAATCATCTTCATTTATATCAACTTTACCATTAAGTATATAATTATCAATAGCCCTACGATATAAACTAATAACTAAAAAAACATATTCTGGTCTTTTCATACGACCTTCTACTTTAAAAGAATCAATACCAAGATCTATCAATTCCCCTATTTTATCAATAGTACATAAATCTTTCATACTAAGTGGATAATCATGTTCATTATATTTATTATTATCAGAATCAACTAAACTATATTTTAGTCTGCATGTTCCAGCACATTTACCTTGATTACCACTTCGTCCACCTATAATACTACTCATATAACATTGACCAGAATAAGAAAAACAAAGAGCACCATGCACAAATACTTCAAGTTCTACATCAGTACATTTTTTAATTTCTTTAATAGTATCAATACTTACTTCACGTGATAAAACTACTCTTTTAGCTCCTAAATTATGCATAAGAACTGCACCACTAGGATTATGAATATGCATTTGTGTAGATATATGTATTTCTAAATTAGGATATGTTTTTCTAATTAAATCAAACATTCCTAAATCTTGAATAATAATCGCATCCACATTATTTTTATGTAAAATTTCTACATATTCCATAAATACATCAACATCTTTTTCATAAATAATAGTATTTACAGTAACATATACCTTAACTCCATATATATGAGCATAATTAATGCAAGA
>JAEETF010000083.1 GCA_016290195.1 Bacilli bacterium
GAAGAAGAATGAATACAAAGAAGAATTCTAAGAAAAAGAGAAAGTTAGGTTCATTGTTGCTATTATTGTTCTTAACAGTTATTTTATTAGCAACATCAACATATGCATGGTTCACATCTAATAGATCAGTAACTATTGATGATATCGATGTTACTGTATCAACTGCTAGTGGTATCCAAATTTCAACTGATGCTAACTCATGGAAGGCATTAATTTCAAATTCAGATATTACTACAGGTTATTCTTTTGATGCCGGAACTGAAAATGCATTAGTTGATACAAACATGTTTAATACAGGAAACCTTGTCCCTGTATCAACTGCAGGTGTGGTTACATCAGGTAAACTTGTTATGTACAAAGGTGTAATTGATGATAAAAATAATGATGGTGTTTTAGGTTTAACTGCCTCTGTTTCGCCAGAAGCGAAGTCTACTTCAGATGGAGATTTCATAGCGTTTGATATTTTCCTAAAACTTGACCAAGCTGGTACAGTTTACTTGTCGCCTGGATCTGGTGCAGTAATGACTAATGCTAACTCTACTAATAAAGGTGCACAATATGCTGCAAGAATGGCATTCGTAGTAGAAGGAAATGGAGCTTCTACTCTTCCAGCAAAAACATTAGCTGGTTATAGTAGTGGATCAAGTGCTTTAATTGTTGAGCCAAACTATGATGCACACATTTCTTATGGTATTGAGCAAGCTCGTTTATACTATCAAGATTATACTTACGGTGATGTTCAAGATGCTACTTATGAAGATTTACAAGTTGGCGATGGCAATGACTATGTAACATGGGATGGTCTTGCTGGAACAATTGCTAATTCAGCTGAAATTCCTTGGGCACAAACTAATGCAACAGACAATGATACGAAATTCGTTACAATGAATGGTAATAATTTAACAAGAACTAGTGAAGATTTCTCTACTGGAACTGGTACTCCAGTTGACATCGGCCTAAGCTTAAGTGCAGGAGTTACAAAGATTCGTGTTTACTTATGGATGGAAGGACAAGATATTGACTGTGATACATATGCTTCTGGTTCAAATATTACATTTAAAATTGGTTTCACATTAGATGCATCATAGAATTCACTTTAATAAATATATATATTAACAAGTTATTAGCAAATAACTTGTTTTTTTGTAAAAAAATGTTGACATTTGTATATAAAATATAGTATATTAGTTATAGTTAATAGTAGCACACGCATAAATTACTATTAATATATTTATTTAACTTTTTTAAAGTTCCCTTTTTAAAAGTTTATTTAAAATATTATTAAAAATTATATTTATTATATTTTATATATAATTATATAATTCAAAAAAATTTTTAAATATTTATTTATATATTTATTTAAAAATTCACATAATTTGTGCTATATATTAATTTATTAGTTTAACAAGTTTTATATTATATTTAATTATTTACTTTATTGTATTAATTATTTAATTATAAAACCACTATTAAATTAATGATTGCAGTTATCAAGGCTATTAACTAAGTGTCACTTGCGGAATCTTGATAGGAATCATAAATTGATGGTCGTTATGTTTATGGTTTTATTTATCCGCGGAAAATATACTGTCCGACATACAGTATATTTTTTTTGCTTTAATATAATATATTTTACTTTGAATTTTAAATATGATATACTTAACTTGAGAGAAGGTGTCTTATGAAATTATCTATAGGAGACACACTTGCAATACATTGTTATAAACACAACGGAGAGTTATACAAGACATGGGATAGAGCTATTATACTTGATATCAAAGAAGATTATATTGTTTTAGGGAATGATAATGTGCTAGTTACTAAAAGCGATGGTAGAGTTTGGAGAACGAAAGAACCAGCTATTATGTTTTTTTATAAAGATAGATGGTTTAATATTATTGCTCAATTGAAAGAAAATGGTTTGTTCTATTACTGTAACATCGCAAGTCCATATATAATGGATAATAGAATTCTTAAATATATTGATTATGATTTAGATTTAAGAGTTTTTCCAGATGGGGCATTTAAAATATTAGATAGAAATGAATATAATTATCACAAGAAGCTTATGAATTATCCAAGGGAGATCAATTTTATAATAAAGAGTGAGTTGTCTTCGTTAATTGAAATGAAAAAAAGAAATGATGAACCTTTTAATAAGGAACTCATCAATAATTATTTTAAAATATTTTTAAAATTAAGTAATTAAATTGAATTTCACGAATATAATATCGTGTAAATTCTTTTTTTATAGTATAAAAATGCCATTTTTAGGCAAAAATGTATAAAAAAACGTAAATTTACAAAAAAAATTAAAAAAAAGTGAAAAAAGTTGTTGACATTGAATTTTAGTTTTGATATATTATATGGGCACAACCAAGAAATAGGCACAAAAATTGATCTTTGAAAACTAAGTAAAATATGAGTTTTGTAGTCAGGATAATTAAATAAATCAATTCTTTAATCAATAAAGAGTTTTTTATTGAGAGTTTGATC
>JAEETF010000084.1 GCA_016290195.1 Bacilli bacterium
AATATGCATCATAAGTTTGACCTTCTAGTAGTAATATTTCTTTAGGTTCAAATCTATCAAATAATATATTTATTTTTTTGTCATGTTCTATTAATTTATTGTTCATATTATTAAGTGAAATCAATATATTTTTATTATTCACAATAAAATGTCTCATTTTTACAAATGCATCCATTATTGCAATACTTGTTTCTACAGCTACTTTTGATTTAATAATAGTAGTTAGCATTGCAACACCTTGTTCAGTAAAAACTCTAATATTGTGTCTTCTACCACCATAATTACTTTTCAAACTCGAGGTCGAAAATTTCGACCTCAAGTTTAATTCATCATGAATATTTAAAACCCAGCTAAATCTTTCGGGAAACTTGTAGGGATTATTTTTTACTGCCTCATTAATTCTTTTTGTTTGGACACTATATAATTTTGCTAAATCACTATCTAACATTACAGGAATTCCATTTATTTCATATATCTTCCCTTCTATTTCTTTTTCATCTAATTCATTATTCATATTTAAAATCTCCAATTTTATCTAATAATGTATTTATTACGAACTCATCTTCTAATTTGTTTATAGAAAATATTCCATTTCCTGCATTATTTATACTTGTTCCTAAATGATATACTTCTTTTTTATCTATTATTATATATCTATCATGAAATGTATTGTTTCTTATTACTTTTAAATTTTTATATTGACTATTATATTCTTCTATATCTAATTCATTTAATCTTTTGCTATCTTTAGTTATCAACATAATATTTACTTTAAGTTTACTAATCATATTTAATACTTTATTATCAGCATAATTATCTATTATAATTAATTCTTCTTTTGCTAACTTAAAAATATCTAATATTTTAGAATATGCATCATAAGTTTGACCATTTAATAGTAATAATTCTTTTGGCTCAAATTTATTATAAATATTTTTAAGTATTTTAATATCATTATCATGTTCAATTACAAGATTATTTATGAATTTTTGATTTAAAAAATAATCATTTTCAAATATGAAATCTTTCATTTTTTTAAATATTTTAATTAATGCTTTACTTTGTTTAACTGCAAGTTCTCCTTTAAGAACAGTTGCAAGCATATAAATACCTTGTTCTGTAAATGCATAAGGTAACTTTCTAATTCCTCCCCAACTTGATGTGAATTTTTTGCACATCAAGTTTTGAATTTCTTCTTTAGTCAATTGAAACATAAAATCTTCATCATTAAATCTTTCAATATTATTCTTAACTTGTCTATTAAAATATCTTGTTTCATATCCATATATTTTCGCTAAATCATAATCTAACATTACTTTTTTATTTCTAATTTCATATACTTTTTCCTTTACATAATTTTCATCTAATTCTATTAGATCACTTTTCATAAATTGTACCTCCATTTAAATAAACTTTGCCTCTTTAAATCACATTATAAATAATTAAAAATATATGTCAAATTGGTAAAATTCAATTTTCAATCATTTTACTAATTCCAAAATTAAATTTTCTCTTAGAGAAAAATTATATAATTAATTAAAAAACTATGTTCAAAATTAAATTTTTACCTTTTTTTAAAAATTTTTAATATTGTGATATAATATCATTGTTTTGGAGGAAAAAAATATGAATAGAAAGTGTGTTTTAATAACTGGAAGTACAGGACTAGCAAGTGAAATAATAGATATTTATGCTAAAAATAATTATAATGTTATAATGACTTATTTAAATCATGAAAGGGAATCTAAAGAATTAGAAAAAAGAATTAAAGAAAAATATAATATAGAAACTTTATGTATTAAATGTGATATTTCTAATGAAAATGATATTATTAATTTAAAAAATAAAGTATTAGAAAAGTTTAATAAATTAGATGTTCTTGTAAATAATGCAAGCATCTGCAATGACACAACATTTGATATGAAAACCAAAGATAATTTTATGAAAATATTAGAAGTTAATTTAGTTGGAACATTTTTAATGTGCAAATACTTTGGAAATATAATGTATGAAAATAAAAGTGGTAATATAATAAACATTTCTTCTACAAATGGAATAGATACATATTATGAATATAGTTTAGATTATGATGCTTCTAAAGCAGGAGTTATTAATCTTACTCATAATCTAGCTAATCATTATAGTCCTTTTGTAAAAGTTAACTGTGTA
>JAEETF010000085.1 GCA_016290195.1 Bacilli bacterium
TAAATAAATCATCTATTTTTTTAACTAAAATATCTTCTTTCAAAGCTTTTTCTTCAATTAAGTCTGCAGCATTAGAATTAGCTAAATCAATTGCATTCTTATATTGATGATTATCAGGAACATATGGACTAGGAATTAAAATAGATGGTATTTTAAGTTCAATAATTTCACTTAGTGCTGATGCACCTGCTCTAGATACCATAATATCTGTTCTTTTCATAATACGTGGTAGATTATCTATATAAGGAACTACTTTAACATTTGAAGGAAATTTATTTTTTATAAATTCATCATAATTATCCTTACCAGTTACATATAATACTTCATAATTTTTATTATCAAATAATGTTAATGTCTTAATAAAGAAATCATTTATCACATTAGATCCTAATGATCCCATTACTACTAAAACTAGTTTTTTATCACTTGATAATCCAAATTCTTCTTTAGAAGCAGCTTTAGTATTAACTGCTTTTTCACTACATGGATTACCTGTAAAAATAGTTTTTTCTTCTGGAAAAAATTTACTACTACTTTTAAAAGAAACACCTATTTTATCCGCATATTTACTTAAGAATTTATTACTCTTTCCAGGAATAGTATTTTGTTCATGAATAAATGTTTTAACTCCTAATTTATGAGCAGCATAAATAACTGGACCAGTTACATAACCACCTATTCCAAGTACAACATCAGGTTTAAAATCTTTTATTATTTTTTTACATTCTCTATATGATTTAAGAAAATAGTGAATTGTTTTAGCATTCTTCCATATTTTTTCACGATAAAACCCATATATTTTAATTGTTTTAAAAGGAATACCAGTTTTAGGCACTATATCATTTTCCATACGATCATGTGTTCCAATATATAATATTTCACTATTAGGTTCTTTTTCTTTTATTTTATCTACTATTGCAAGTGCAGGATAAATATGTCCACCTGTACCTCCAGCACTAATTATGACTTTCATCATATCACATCCTCTTATTATTATATCATATGCAAGAATGGTTGCAAATATAATTAAACATTATTTACACTATTAATTTAAATTGTAATTATAACTATATAAGTTATTTTTATAAACACTAGTTGACATAATTGTTTACAAAGTATAAAATAAAAATAGGAACACTTAAAGAGAGAGTTAAGTGTTGCCAACGTTTGTACACCTAACTCATAAAGTTAGGCGTTTTTATTACTTTAAAACAAGTATAAAAATAATTACAAGTAACGAAAGTATTAATAAATATTTTTTTACTCATAATCCTCACCTCACTTTTGTAAAACCTCCTGATTTTTAGAGATTACTCTAGATTGACAAGACACTTAACTTTTAAGCATTCCAAAAGCAATATAGCATACTATTTATTTATAAACAAATCACTAAAATTAAAAATCTGTAATGAAATTCATTACAGATCTTTTGTTTATGTTATACAAATTTTTAATAATTTTATAATGTAAAATTACCATTTTCAAAAATATTAATTTTTTCTCCATTAAATGTTTCAGCTTCAATTTTTAAATCACTTGTTCCTACCATAAAATCAACATGATTATCAGAGTAATTAAAGCCCATTTTTAATAATTCTTCTTTACTTTTATTTTCTGAATTCTTAACACATTCAGTAAATCCTACACCTAAAGCTAAATGACAAGAAGCATTTTCATCATATAAAGTTTCATAATGAATAAGTCCTGATTTTGATATAGCTGAATTATAATCAACTAAAGCTACTTCTCCTAAAAAACTAGAAGTCTCATCAGATTCAATAATTCCTTTTAAAGCTTCTTTTCCTTTTTCGGCATCAAAAGATATTACTTTACCATTTTCAAATTTAATATAAAATTTATCAATAAATGCACCATTATATATTAATGGTTTTGATGCATAAACTATACCATTTGTACCTAGTCTATTTGGAGTTGTAAATACTTCAAGAGATGGTATATTAGCAATAAATTCTTGGCCACTTGTAGTTTTACCTTTAGCTCCTACCCAAATAGATTCTGGTAATAATTCTAAATATAAATCAGTACCTAAATTATTTGTATAGTGAAGTCTTTTTATTTTTAAATTATTTAGTTTTTCAATTCTTTGACTATTTTCTTCAATAAAATTATCCCAAGAATTACATGGATCATTTGTATTTATAAAACATACATCAAAGATAGCTTCCCATAGTTTTGAAATATCAGATTCACTTCCAAATATTGCTTTTGCTCTTCCTTTAGTAGCAGTACAAGCAATACACCATGATATTTCATTATTTAGTTGTCTTTTTTTATAAAGTGGTTTTGATTTTCTAGAAAACATAGCTGTTTTAGATATTTTATCAGAATCTATATCATTCATAATAAATGGATCATCAGATACTAACATTAAAAATGCTGCATCTTTTTTAGCATACTCATCAAATTTGTATTTATCAAAAAACAAAGTATCTTTAAGATTATCAACATCTAAATATTTTAAAGCATCATGTTTCATCTCTTCATCTAATAATTCATAATAAATATCTACTACGCCATATTCATAAGCTTTTTTAGTTAGTATACGAACAAATTCGTAATTTTCCATTGGTGCTGATATAAAAAGAGGCTGATTTTTTTTAATACCAAGCCCTTTTTTTAATAACACTTCTGCATATTTTTCATATTTTTCAGTCATTGATTTTCTCCTTTAATTTTTTCACTTTTGATTTATAATTTGTACTACTAGTAATATAACTACCAACAACTGCCATATCAACATTTTTTACATCTTCAATGGTATCAATATTAATACCACCATCTACTTCAATTTTAAAATTAAAATGTGCACTATCTCTTATTTCAATTAAATCATTAATTTTTTCTTTCATTTTATATAAGAATTTTTGACCACCAAGGCCTGGTTCTACAGTCATAATAAGAACTAAATCTACTAAATCAAGATAAGGTAAAATAAGTGCAACATCAGTAGATGGTTTAACAGCAATACCTACTTTAATATTATTAGCTTTTATATAGTTTATTATACTTTCAACATTATCATTTACTTCATAGTGAAAAGTAATGTATTCAGGATTTAATTCTTTAAATTTATCCACATAATATCTTATATCTTCAACCATTAAATGAACATCAAATTTCTTATTTGAAGGAATTAAATCTTCTTTTACTATTTCATATTTAGATGTTGTATTTGAAACAAATTTTCCATCCATAACATCTATATGTAAATAATTAATATCTACTTCATTTAGTTTTTCTATTTGCTTGCTAATATTATTTTTAATACCTAATATTGATATAGATATTTCCATTATGACACCTTCCTTATAAAATTGAGATAATTCTCATATCTGCTTGGAAGAATATTACCTTCCCCTACCATTCTTTTAACATAACAATTATTTTCTTTATCATGCATACAATCAGCATACTTACAATTATGACGATATTCATTAAATTCTATAAAATTATCACGTATATCGTTTTTACTCATACCATAAAAATCAAGAGCAGAAAAACCAGGAGTATCTGCAACTAAACCACCAAATAATGATATTAATTCTGTATGTCTTGTTGTATGTTTACCACGACCAAGTGCTTCTGATACATCATCTGTCTTTAAATTTAAATTAGGATTTAAGGAATTTAAAAGAGTACTTTTACCTGCACCTGTTTGACCTGTAAAAACGGTTACACAATCTTTAAAAATTGTTTTAATTTTTTCTATTTCGGTATTAAAATAAACTTCATATCCTATATTTTTATAATAATTTATATAGTTTTTCATTTCTTCTAATTCTGTTTTAGATAATAAATCAAGTTTCGAAAAGCATATAACTGGTTTAATATTATTATATTCTATAATACAAAGCATTTTATCAAGTAAATTACTAGAAAAAGCAGGTATTCCTACACTAGTAACAATTAAAGCTTTATCTATATTACTAACAGGAGGCCTTACTAATTCATTTTTTCTATTTAATATTTTAGTAATTAATTTCTTTTCATTATCAAATTCTACAAAATCACCAGCAAGTGGTACTTCTCTATTTTTACGAAAAATACCACGTGCTGCACATTCATATTTTTTATCATTACATAAAACTGTAAATTGATTACTAATTACTTTTACAATTCTTCCTGTCATTAATTAGCCTCTGTTGGTTTAGTTTCTTCTGTTTTCTTTGGTTCTTTTGCAATTACAATTCTAAGAGTTGTATTAGCCATAACTTTATTTCCTTTACCTCTACTTTGTGAAATAATAGTTCCAGCTGGATAATCACTAGTTTCTTTATAATCTGTTTCTAAAGTAATCTTATATTCATCACAGAAAGTTTGAATATCAGATATAGGCCAAGCCTCTCCTACAAAATCAGGATATTCAGTAATAATATCTGGAATATAAAGAGTTACTGTATCACCCTCAACAACTTTTGTACCAGATTCAGGTTTTTGTTCAATAATAATATTCTCTTTATACTTATCTTTTTCTTTACTGTCAACTTCTTTTTTTTCAATTAAAACATATATATCTTTAGCTTCAAGTTGACCTTTAATTTCAAAATAGTTTTCACCAACATAATTAGATAAGTACATACCACTAGCACCAGTAGATACAACAAGAGTAATTTCAGTATCTACTTTAACACTACGACCAGCTTGTGGTTTTGTAGTAATAATACTTCCTTCATCTACAGTAGAATCATTTTTTTCTTCAACATCAGTAGCAACTTTAAGTCCTTGTTTTTTCAATACTTGCTCAGCTTCTACAACTGACATTTTAGATACATCAGGAACTTCTACTTCTTTTACTTCTGTTGATTTACTATATACGATTGCAAATACAGCTCCACCTGCAATCGCAAGTGCAAGTAAAATACTAAATATTACAAGTACAATATTAACAATCTTTCCACTTTTTTTCTTAGCAGGAACTTCTGTACTTTTCTCAGTTTCTAAGTCTTTTAAATTAGGCATTACTTTTGTTTCTTCAAGTTCTTGTTCTGGATAGTCGTATGATACTTTAGGTTGATTTTTCTTTTCTTCAGCTAAAGCTGTTTTAATATCATTATGCATTTCCATAACACTATCATATCTATTTTTTGGATTTTTAGCACATGCTTTTAAAATTATATTTTCTATTGATTGTGGAATTTCAGGATTAAATTCACATACACTAGGAATTTCATCTTTCATATGCTTAATAGCTATTTCAACTGCATTATCACCTTTAAACGGTACTTTACCAGTTAAAAGTTCATACATTAAAATACCAAGTGAATAAATATCACTCTTTATTGTTGAACCACTACCACTAGCTTGTTCTGGTGGTAAATAATGAACTGAACCCATAACAGAATTTGTTTGTGTAAGTTCATTACTATTTAATGCCATAGCAATACCAAAATCAGTTATTTTTACTCTTCCATCATCAAGAATCATTATATTTTGTGGTTTAATGTCACGATGGATTATATAACTATCATGAGCACAAGCAATACCACTTGTTAATTGATCCATGATATCTATTACTTCTGCAAGTGTAAGGGCACCACGTTTTTTAATCAAACTTTTTAATGTTTGACCTTCAATATACTCCATAACTATAAAGTATTTACCATCATCTTCACCAACATCATACATTTCAACGATATTTGGATGACTTAAACTACTAGCAGCAATAGCTTCTCTTTGAAAACGTCTAACAAATTTTTCATCATCAGCTAAATCACCACGTAATACTTTAACAGCAACATCACGATCTAAAATTGTGTCATGAGCTAAATAAACATTAGCCATTCCACCTTCACCAATCATCTTAATTACTTGATATCTTTCATTTATCATATGACCTTTAGCTATCATTTTCTACACCTGCCTTAATTAAATAAGCAACAGAAATATTATCATTTCCACCGCGGTTATTACATTTATATATTAATTTTTCCATTTTTTCTTGAGGAGACAAATTATCATTTAAAACTTTAATAATTTGATTATCATCAAGCATATTAGTAAGACCATCACTACATAAGAAAATGGCATCAACATTAGGATCAATATTAAATATATCCATTTCTACATTAGCATTCGCACCAAGTGCTTTCATTAAAACATTCTTTCTTGGATGCTCTTTAGCTTCTTCAGGAGTTAATTCACCAGATTTAACTAACAAATTAACAAGTGTATGATCTGTTGTAATTTTTTGTAATTGTTTATTTTTAACAATATATCCAGAAGAATCTCCTATATTACCAATTAATAAATAATCTTTAGTAATAATTGCTACTACTAAAGTAGTACCCATACCAACACTTTCCGGATTTTCTTCAGTATATTTATATATTAATGCATTAGCTTCACTAACAGTTTCTTTAAGCCAGTTAACAGCTTCATCTTTAGTGCCAATTGTGCCTAAACTTTTGAAATTTTTTCCTAAATGCGAAACAGCAATTGAAGAAGCCACTTCACCATTTTTATGGCCTCCCATACCATCTGCTACTGCCATAAGATATTCATCACTATAATTATTAATAATGATAACGCTATCTTCATTATGATCTCTTACTTTTCCAGGATCTGTTAAATAATAATGTTTCACTTTTTTCCCTCCTCAAAATTGGCACGTAACTGCCCGCAAGCAGCTTTAACTTTAGAACCAAATTCTCTTCTTATTGTAGCATTTAAATTGTTTTTGTGCAAAATATCAAAAAATTTAAGAATTTGTTCATTACTACTTTTTTTATATTCAAAATGACTTGTACTATTATATGGTATTAAATTAACATAACAATTTATACCTTTTAATAAATTAACAAGTTCTAATGCACATTCTTCACTATCATTAATTCCAGCAAGCATAATATATTCAAAAGTAACACGTCTTCCCGTTTGATTTATATAACGCTTTATAGTTTCTATTAAATCTTTTAGTTTGTATACTTTGTTTATTGGCATTATTTTACTTCTTAATTCATCATTTGGTGCATGAAGTGAAATAGCTAAATTAATTTGTCTTGAGCTTTTAGCAAATTCTTCAATTTTAGGTATAATGCCACAAGTAGATACTGTTATATGTCTAGCACCTAAAGCAATACCAAGTGGTTCATTCACTATATCTAAAAACTTCATAACATTGTCATAATTATCAAATGGTTCTCCAATACCCATTAAAACAACATGAGATATTCTAATATTTAAATCTTCTTCAATCATAAGTATTTGCGTAATCATTTCATATGGCAATAAATCTCTTTGTTTTTTTAATCTTCCACTTTCACAAAAACTACAACTCATATTACAACCAACTTGCGTTGAAATACAAAGACTATTACCATAATCATGATACATCAATACTGCTTCTATTTTTTTACCATCGGATAATTCAAAAAGATATTTATGAACATCTACATCTGATAACTTAGTAATTATTTTTAATTTATCAAAACAATAATTTTCTTTTAAAGAAGTTATTACTTCTTTTTTTAGGTTTGACATTTCGTCAAAAGATGAAACTCTTTTGCGATATAACCATTCATATAATTGTTTTGCTTTAAACTTTTTTTCATTAATACTTTCAAAATAATTTTCAAAATCAACTAATGAAAAGTTATATATATTTTGCACGAATTTCACCTTCTTTTATTTTTTTATAAACCAAGAATCACTTATATCACAGCTTTCACTTGTTGGAGCTGGATTTGGCATTTGTACTTTAATAAGAGTTGGTATTTTAAATGCTGAACCAAATCCTATACAAATACCAGGTTGTAATACTCTAAGACGACTAACTATATTATTTGTAATATTAGGAATCATTCTTTTAATATATTCTACATCTATTGGATGTAACATTTTAAAAATTAAGAAGTTAGCACATTGTGATAAAGATGTTTCAGATAATTCTGATGGTCTTTGAGATATTAAAGTAAGAAGTACACCATATTTTCTTCCTTCTTTTGTTATTCTTTCAAAAATATTATAACCAAGAACTTCAACATCACTATCATTTTGAACATATCTATGTGCTTCTTCAAGAACGATATGAAATGGTAACTTATTACGATTATGACCATCTTTAGAATAATCAAATAACATTTTTGAATAAATCTTAGTAATTGTTTTAGCTAATCTATCATCGATATAGTTAATATTAAAGTTAATAATTTGTACTTTCCCACCATTAGGGGCAGTCATTAAATTTCTAATATATTTATCTTTAGATATATATTCTGGATAATCAAAATATATACTTTGATCACTATTAAGAAGTGCATGAATTCTAACTTTTAAAACATTTATATCATCATATACTTTACTACTATTAAGTATACCTTCAGAAATTAAAGCAAAATCAAATGCTTCAGCTAAATCTTTAAGAGTATATCTATATGTTCCGTCTGGAAGACTAAGTTCTAGATTATCATTTAAAAAGCCTTGCATTGTATTAGAAACAAGTTCCATTTCTCTTAATTTCCCTGAACTATCAATAATTAAACATTGTCTTAATGTTCTTGTGTATCCTGGTTGTACTATTTTAGTTTCAAGATTTAATTCTTCAGTTGAATAATGTGATAATATTGAGAATATTTGATCACGTATCTGAGCAGGAGCTCCTCCACTAGACAATACATCAATAATAGCACGAGCAATAATATCATTTTTATGTTTTATTGTTTCTTCACCTTCACGGCAAAATACATTAACTAATTTAAGTGCTTTTTCAATAATAGGAAGTTGAGTATATTTATTAGCATTCAAAAGAAGTGCATAATCATCTGTTGTTAAAAGCCATGGTGGTATTCTAAGAAGTTCAGTATCAGTTGATTTAGTATTAGTAGTAAATTTTTTAAAATATATTCCTTTTACTCTTTGTTCTATACCTTCAAATGCAGAATGGTATTCTCCATAAGCATCAAACACAAAAAAACTAGCTAAGTAAGGAATAGAATTTTGTCTATAAAATATATTTTGTAATATTCTAGCAACACTACATGATTTACCACTACCTGTTGAACCAAATATAGCAAGATGACTACTAAATAAATCATTTAAGCTTGCACCTATTCTTACTCCATCATAAATAGGACTAGTACCTAAATAAATATGTTTATCTTCTTCATATTCTGGAAGTCCAATAATCATATCAATTTTTTCTTTTGATATTAAACGTGTTCTAGCACTATAAGATACACTTCTAATAATACCAAAAACAAACTTACCATCTATGATTTCACCAACCATATTTATTTTAGCTATGTTTTCTTGGATACTCATAATTTCCCCAACTATGATTTTATTAGAATCCTCCATAACAACATATAAATTAATTAAATTTTGTATTCTATCAAGTTCTACATCTAATTTTAAAGAAACAATTCCATCTTCAATTCCTATTATAGTTCCTAACATATATATTCACCTAGTATAAGTATACTATTTTTTACATCAAAAGAAAAGATTTTCATGACTTTTTATAACAAAAAAAAGAAAGATTTTTTCTTTCTTAATTTTCTATTGTAAATTCAAAGAATTTGAATAAAACATACTAATGGTGTCCCCGATAGGACTCGAACCTACCACCTAAGGTTTAGGAAACCTTTGCTCTATCCTGATGAGCTACGAGGACAAATACAAATTTATTATAAACTTCAACCTAAATACTGTCAATAAAAACAAAAAAAGTAATATTTCTATTACTTAAAAAAACTAACAAACATCAATACCCATATATTCATAGAATAAGCAAGTTGTTTTTTAAATTTCTTTAGAAATTCATAAGTTCCAACGCTCTTATCTACTAAATTTACAGTCCAACTTTCAAGATATTTTGGAACAGTAAAATTAATTGGAAACATATGACTTCTGATAATATCACATTCTCTTTCACTTAATTCAAAACATTCACATGCTTTCTTTTCAGCTTTTTTAGGATGTGTAAAAATAGATAAAAATCTTTCTTTGTTTGTTCTTTCATCTTCACTTAAGAAGAAATCATGTAAAAGTCCACCACGAGCTACCTCTTTGTATTCTAATTTCAATGCTTTAGCTACTTTATATGAATAATATGATACTTTTAAACAATGATCATATCTTGTTAGACCATGATGTTCAATATTTTTTAATTTATTAAACTCTTCATTTTGTAGAATATGATTAACTATTTTTTGATAATCAGAGTCTTTCTCTACACAATGATATATATCTGACATTATTAATTCACCTCAGTACTGTACCATTATACCACAAAATTAAAGAAAAGGGAAATCTTTTTGTGAATTTTATTCATTTTTTTACTTTTTCCTTATTTTATAACTTCAAAAGTAGTTCCTTCTCTTCCATCTTTAAGCACTATATTTTTAGAAAGTAATTCATCACGAATAGAATCTGCAAGTTTAAAATCTTTATTTAATTTTGCTTCATTTCTTTCCTTTATTTTTTCCATAATATATTTTTCTAAGTCTTCATCAACGTTATTTTTTTCAATAAATAAATCAAGTGATAATACTTCATCATATGACTTAATTATTTCCATTTTTGTTTTACCATTTAAATCATTATCTTTTAACACTTCATAAAGAATAGTTATAGCCATAGAAGTATTTAAATCATCTGATAAAGCTTCTTTGAATTTATTAATATATTTATCATATTTTTCTTTATCAAGACTTCCTTCTTCTTTAAGACTAAGAGTTTTATTTTTTAACTTTCTAAATTCATTACTAGTACTATCTAATATTTCATAACTAAAAGTTAAAGCATTACGGTAGCAAGATTTTAAGCATAGATAACGATAGCAAAGTGGATCATAACCTTTTTCTTCTAGAACTGATACTGTTAAAACTGCTCCTTTACTTTTACTCATCTTACCACTTTCATCAAGTAAGTGTTCATTATGAAACCAATAATTACACCATTTATGACCCAAATAAGATTCGCTTTGAGCAATTTCATTAGTATGATGTGGAAATATATTATCTACTCCACCGCCATGAATGTCTAAGTATTCTCCTAAATAACGAATAGATATACCAGAACATTCTATATGCCATCCTGGATAACCTTTACCCCATGGAGAATCCCATAAAAGTTCATGATGTTCAAATTTAGAAGTTGTAAACCATAAAGCAAAATCTGCTTGATTTTTCTTTGCTAAATCTTCTTCAACAGATTCACGTACTCCTACTACCATTTCATCAATTTTATGATTTGTTAATTTATAATAATCATCTAATTTAGAAATATCAAAATAAACATTTCCACCAGATACATAAGCATATCCATCATCTAATAATTTAGTTATTATTTTGATATACATATCTATATTTTCTGTTGCTGGTGAAACAATTTCCGGCATTCTACAATTAACTTTTTTAAAGTCTGTAAAGAAAGCGTCTGTATAAAATTTAGCAACTTCCATAGCAGATTTATGTTCTCTTTCAGCTGCTTTCATCATTTTATCTTCACCAGAATCTGAATCACTTGTTAAATGTCCAACATCTGTTATATTCATTGCTCTAGTAACTTCATAACCTAAATATCTTAAAGTTTTATCTAAAATATCATGTCCAATATAATTTCTAATATTTCCAATATGAGCATAATGATATACAGTAGGTCCACATGTATATAATTTTACTTTTCCCTCTTCATTTGGAATAAACTCTTCAACTTTTCTAGTTAATGTATTATATAATCTCATATCAATCACCGTATTCATTATACCATATTAAATATATGAAATAAATTTAAAAATTATACTTTTTCATAAAAAAACATCGATTAATTATCGATGTTTATTTAACATATTGTTGATTTGAACTAAACGAATATGGTTGTTCCATACATTGTTGATAGAATACATTCATAAGATTTGCATAATCAGTTGCACCATTTAATAAAATTTCACTTTCAGTTTTGTTGGCAACACCATAATTTTCAGCAAGTGCTTCTATGATAGTACCTTGGAAACTTTCTGCAAATTGAGACCCAGCAGTTTCTGGATTTTTAACTAAAATACTGTTTTTATAACTATAATCATTTGGAAGAACTACGCCTTCTTGGAAATAATATACAACATCACGATAGTTTGCTTTATTTACTGCACTATCATTTGTTGAAAATCCAGTTATAATATTATTCATTATTCTAGCATTTTCTCTATCTTCACTATAAGCCATTAAAAGTCCTAAATCTAATATATTCTTTTTACCTTCATTAACTTTATTTATAGTATCATATGTATAAAGTTCAAAGAAATTAAATGATTTTAAAAGATTTACTTTAAAGTTTTCATCAATTAGACCATTTGATATTAATTCAGAAAGTACTTGATTATCAATATGATCAATGTTTGCTAAAGTAACAACCATAATCATATCATCTACAGTAATTGCATCACGTTTATAATTATCATGAACTAAAACTGCATTGTCATTTACATAATCAACAAGTTTAATACTTCTTTCCATAATATCATGAGCAGTAAATACTTCTTTTTCATCTTTTGTAGTTAAAAGATAACTAATTGTATCATCTACTGGAATAGTAGTATCATAATCGCTTGAAGTAGTTTCTGGTACAATAATTTCTTCCGTATATTCAGTATTAGAAGTTGTAACA